>CBDTXN010000053.1:0-15010 GCA_965364455.1 uncultured Flavobacteriaceae bacterium | reverse complement strand
TATTTAGAATTTAAAGAGATTTCTCTCTACCTTCGAATTGGCATTTTAAAGGCTCTAAGTTAATCTAAATCAGACTTTAGTTTAAAATTTCAATTTTTGAAATGATCTTTCTTTAAAGGAAATCCCCTATTATTAATTCAATAGAGTTCATTTATTTTTGAATTGTAATCAGTCCTGAATCACTTTTTAGGTTACTATTTTTTATTAATTCCCTACCCATCTTTACACTCCTTGAAATCATACCCCTTCAGGTAGATTGATATCGTAGTGTTTTATTATTAACCATTCAATTTAAATTATTATGAAAAAGATTGGGATTCCAAGAGTGCTAATTGTTTTTCTCGTTGGTCTTGTTATTTCCTGTAGTGAGGACGAAAAGATTAGTCCAGGTGATTTACAAGAAGAAAGAGTAGCCTTTGTTCATTTAGGACCAGTTTTAAATGAATTCAATAATCCACCAACCAGGCAGTCCCTGGACGAAATACCAGATTGTAGTGAAGAGGCTCCTGGTTTTGCCCAGATATTGCTAACCTATGGTGAGGATAATACTCCAGTTGACGTAATTGTGGAAATTTTAGAAGATGAAAATGGATTATTTACCGCCTATGATGAAGCTCTTGAGATTCCAATTCCAGGTGGGTCCAATAGCGTTTCGGTGACTCTTAACAACTTTTTTGTATGGACCAATGTAGATGATGCACCCGGCGAGATAATCTGGGCAGCGCCAAAATCAGGAAGTGACTATGCTGGATTTACAGATAATCCTTTGCCATTTTCATGGGAGCTTATGGCAGGTTCCAAGAGCTACATAAATGTAGATGTTTTATGTTTTGATGACAGATTAGTAAATTTATACGGTTACCAGTTCTTCGATATCACTCCGGAAGTTATCAATGAGTTATGCTTCTTTGTGAATTATTGCACAGATGCAGGAAGACATTATACTGCAAATTATAGCTTGGATATTTATTATGGAACAGATGAAAATGGCATTCCGTTATACTCAGGTGAAATTCCGATTACCGGGGAAGACATTGAATTTTATGCCGATCCGCTTTGTTTGCCTATACCGGGACCTCAAAATGGTGAAGCCGATGATGAACAATATTTATTTTACGAAGTTACCTTATTAGATTGGGAAGATAATTATGGCAATGCCAATGGACAATCAATTAGTGGTACCCTAACCTGGAATGAAGTTCAAGACTTATTAAATGATGACGGGGAGACCAATGAGTATCTACATTTATTCATTAATTGTGAGGAAGAAGTATCAGATTGCGGAGAATTCGAAACTATTCCTGATTCATCTTTTTATGACAGTATTACTCCTGGAGAGCCGGTTGACTATTTTGAAATTGTAACTTATTTAGACGAAATTTTATTTAGTTTCTCCCAGGGAGAATTGTGTGCAGATGCTGAAGATATGGCAAATTGCATCAGTGAATTCAATAATCTTATTGCTGAAGATGATATTGTGATAAGTTGTTTAACAGCTGGATGCTACACTTTTATTAGAGAGCAGACAGATGGGATAAATGAACTCGTAACCACTGATGCAGAATTGCTGGATTTTTTAGGGAATATAGATTCTAAAGGGGATGCATTATTGCTGGCATTGGCTAATGATTATTATTGGTCTACAAATGATATTGAAAACGGAGCTATAAAGGAGGCCTGTGAGGGTTATGAATTAATAGTGAGTAAGATAGTGAGCAGTTGTGCACCTTTACAAATAGACAGGTTTCATTTAAGCATTACACCCTCTGGGCAGATCATTGTTTTAGATCAGGAGGTGATAGAATATGCAGAAGATCTTTGTATCTAAAAGTTCCTGTTATATTTAAACTGGATAATATTATTTTTAGAGAGAAACCTTACCTTAAAAACTTTGAGGTAAGGTTTTTTTGTTCGCTCTTTTACAAAAGTTTTTCAGAACTGCCCGATTTCAATTTTACTCCGCTTAATTTTCTTCGGAAAGATTCTTTGATAAAATACTCAAGTAATTCAGCACCTTTTTGGATACTAATTCCATTCTCATGAATATTGGAGATACAATTCCGGCGCTCATCGGTAGTTCCGGGTTTCGGTTCGTAGGTGGTATATATTCCCAGGCTTTTTGGAGAAGACAAACCTGGCCGCTCTCCAATAAGAACCGCCGTAAATTTTGCGCCAAGCTTTTCAGCGATCTCATCACCAATTGCTACTCGACCAAATTTTACAAGGCATAACCCGATCCTGTAATCTTTAAGTTTTGGAATAATCTCATTTAGAAGCGGAATCGCTCTTTCATTGATGGCATCTGCAGCAAGTCCGTCGGTGAGAATAAACAGAATATTAAAATTGCTATTTCCAGATTTGGAGTTTTCCGCCAGTTTTTTTCCTAGATCAGGTCTCTTTAAATATTCGTTTCTGTCGCCGACTTTAGTTTCAAACTGGTAAACAGGCAGACCAAATTCTTCTAATTTTTCTTTAAGTTCCTCAATTTTTAATTCTGAATAGATCGCATCTTTGGTAAAAGCATGATCTTCCTGAAAACTTAATACTTCTTTGGTAGGTAAACTTCCACCGGAATTTCCCAAAGCGATCCTTGCCTTGGAAAGAGGTCTTAAATTCTCCCATGGATCTTTTTGCAGAAAATTGCTTTTTGAAATTTCCTTTGCCATTACTTCAGTTTTAGAATTTGTTCCGGGATCTCGAGTCGGTTTCCCTGTTCGTCCATAATGCCCATTTTTAATAGCCATTTTTCAAATTCAGGAGCTGGCCTTTTATTCAACACTTTCCGAAGGTACATGGCATCATGAAAAGAAGTGGATTGGTAATTCAGCATGATGTCATCAGCCCCGGGAACGCCCATGATATAATTACAGCCGGCAACGCCCAAAAGCGTCAAAACCGAATCCATATCATCCTGGTCTGCTTCGGCATGATTGGTATAACAAACATCGCATCCCATGGGCAGACCGAGTAGTTTTCCGCAGAAATGATCTTCCAGTGCGGCACGGGTTATTTGTTTCCCGTCATATAAAAATTCCGGACCAATAAAGCCAACCACGGTATTTACCAAAAACGGATCAAATTTCCGGGCTACCGCATAAGCTCTGGCTTCCAATGTCTGCTGGTCCACGTCATGATGAGCATTTGCCGAAAGTGAAGAACCCTGGCCGGTTTCGAAATACATCATTTGATTACCGATGGTCCCTCGGCCCAATTCTTTACCGGCATCATGAGCATCCTGGAGTAATTTCAGATCTATACCGAAGGATGAATTAGTCTTTTCAGTTCCGCCAATAGATTGAAATATTAGATCTACCGGTGCTTTATCGATAATTTCAAGGGTAGTGGTTAAATGACTTAAAATGCAGTTCTGAGTTGGGATCTCATATTGCTGCCTGAAGTCATCCAATTGTTTCAGAAGTTTAGAAACTTCCTGCGGATTATCGGTCGCCGGATTAATACCAATCACAGCGTCACCACAGCCATACATAAGTCCGTCTATAATACTTGCCGCAATTCCTTTGGGATCATCGGAAGGATTATTTGGTTGGAGCCTAACCGAAAAATGACCTTTCAAGCCTATGGTGTTTCTGAACTTTGTGACCACTTCGATTTTTTGGGCCACAGAGATGAGGTCCTGATTTCTCATGATCTTGGACACCGCTGCGACCATTTCTGGAGTTAAACCCGGAGAAAGATTTTTAAGCGTTTCTGCTTCAGTGTTGTAAGAAAGTAGATAATCGCGAAATTCTCCAACAGTTAAACTGGATATAGGTTCAAAGGCTTTTGGATTATGATCATCAATGAACAGCCGGGTAACTTCATCTTCTTCATACGGGATCACCAGATCCTCTAAAAAGGTTTCCAGCGGTAGTTCACTTAGACAATACTGAGCCGCGATACGCTCTTTATTATCTTCAGCAATTATTTCAGCTAAAGCATCTCCGGATCTTGCAGGGCTGGCTTTTGCCATTAAGGTTTTAAGGTCCTTAAATGAATACGTCTTTCCTCGAAGTGTGAATTTGTACGCCATATTTCCTGATTCCTGAACTTAATTTACAAAGTTTCGGGAACGGCGAGGAAGCAATTACAGGTTTTAAGTTTTATTTAATCTTCTGAAGATCAAATTATACAAATAGGGTATAAATATAAATACCTGCGAAAACCACCAGGACACAAAAACAGATAAGGCTGAATACACTGTAGGTTTTTCCTGGTCTATCATTTACAGGCATTTGGTTCCCTGTGACGATCTTATAATTAAACCAGGCAATTACGGGTGCCGATAAAAAGGATAGGGCGGTAGCAAAATCGATCAGGGCTGTAAAGGAGGTTCCGAAAAAATATAGAATTAGCAGAGCTAAACCAGGAATCAAAAAAACATTGATCTTATAGTTCTTCCATCTGCGTTTTTTTGAATGATCGTCGCCTTTCTTATTTTCAGCAAGTATTTCAGAAACCACCCTAGGAAAAGCATCGGTTACGGCCAGAGTAGTTGAAAACATAGCAATAAAGGCGGCGATTCCCACGATTGGTCTGCTCCAGTCGCCAAGTGTTTTTCCATACATATCGATAAGCTGACCCGAAAACTCCACACCACTATTTGAAAAACTGATTCCGCTACCAAACATGATCAAAGCTCCCATGAGCAGAAATAGAATCCCGATTAATGCGGCCGCAAAAAAGCCAATATTAAAGTCGGTAAATGCTTCTTTCACACTGGTTTTTCTATTATTTCCCTCGGCTTTTTCCTTTGTCCAGATAGAATGCCATACTGAAGCATCGAGCGGGATTGGCATCCAGCCCATAAAGGAAATAATAAAGGCGATCCCGGCTTTATTCCAGATTTCAGGAGTAGCATAGGAAAACGTATTTTCTAGCCGACCATCACCAAAAGCAAATATTACAGCAGTTAAAGTAGCGACAGCAAGCAAACTTATAATGACCTTCATCGTTTTGTCCAATGCGGAATATTTGCCTATTAAAAGAAGCGAGATACATATTCCAAGAACGATAAAACTCCAGGTAAAGATGGACCAGCCCATGCTGAAAAGTTCTTCAGCCAGGCCTGCAGAAACTATGGTAACAGCAGCCTGAACGATGAACATGGTACCTATGGTAACCAGAATAAAAATTCGATAGGGCCATTTTCCCATTTTTCGGTATCCGGTAATTAGATGATCTCCTGTAGCCGCAGCATAGCGAGGTCCGAACTCCAGAAAGGGATATTTTGTGGCGCAGGCCAGGACAAGAACCCAGATCAAGAGAAAACCGTAATCTGCCCCGGCACGTGTTGCCTGAACCAGGTGAGAAACCCCAATGGCAGCTCCTGCTAGAAGAAAACCGGGACCAAGGGTTTTAAATATTGAAGATTTAGTGGAAGATATTTTACCCATGAAAATTGTGCAAAAGACTGGTTTTCAAATTAAGCAAATTTCGAAATCAATTCGGTATTTACTTCATGACCTCCTTTAAAGGTTAGAACTTCCAGATTCTGCGGAAAAATCTTTCCGAGACGCTCCTCTTCAACCTGAACAATGCCAGATTTTAAATATTCATCCTCGGTTCCGTAAATAAAACTGAATTTGGTTTTATCAAGAAAACTAAAATCTTCCACTTTCAATTCCTGAGGTACTTTTCCTGAATGCATGATCAGGTTTTTACATTGAATTTTCCTTCTGGCGATAAATCTCGTTGCTACTGAAACTCCTTGAGAATAACCAAGAATATTAAGATTCTCGACTTCAGATAAATTTTCAGCTTCAAACACAACATCAAGATAGTTCAGCATATTTTCAATTTCCTTCTCTGTATTTTCTTTGGTTAACCAGGATGCTCCTACATGTTTGTATGCTCCATTTAAATAATATTTTGACTGAGCCTGAGGGGCAATGATATAATTTTCATCAGGATTTAAATGTTTGAAGTATTTCAGAAAATATCTACTGAGATATCCGATTCCATGAAATACCAGCCAGGCATTTTTGGTTCTGTTATTAAATTTATTAAGGGTATTATATGTATTGGTAATCTGATAACTTACCTCTTTTTCATTCATCATTATTTTATTTTAAGAGTAATAATATAAAAATAAGAAGGATACTTCCAGATACAGATTTAATATCTCCGGGTATTAGAAAGAGTTGAAAAATAAATTTTATTCCTAAGCGTGATGATATTTTAGGGTTTTCACCCATTCTATAATTGGTTTTCCTGATATATATTTGGCTTCATATTAGTTTTGCCCTTCCCCAAACATTAGGATTTCTCTACTTCCAATGCTAAGTTTCCCTATTCGCCCCAGTATAAGATTCTTTAGTACATCGATTGTATTAAAGGATATTTAAATGTTTTCTTATTAACCATTCAATTTTAATTATTATGAAAAAATTATGGATTCAAAAAGTGCTCATTGCATTTCTTGTATGTCTTGTCATTTCCTGTACTAAGGATGAAAAAGCCACGCCAGATGACTTACTGGCCGATAATGTGGCTGTGGTACATTTAGGACCAATCTTAAATGACTTTAACAATCAAATAACCAGGCAGTCTACTGATGGTATTCCAGAATGTAGTGATGAAGCTCCTGGCTTTGCACAGATATCTTTAACTTATGGGGATGATGACACCCCTGTTGAAGTGGTAGTGGAGATTTTAGAGGATGAAAACGGATTGTTCACAGCTTATGATGAAGCTTTGGAAATACCGATCCCAAATGGATCTACTACTGTTTCGGTAACTCTAAACGAATTTTTTGTTTGGACCAATGTAGATGATGCTCCCGGAGAAATAATATGGGCGGCACCAATGGCAGATAGTGATTATGCCGGATTTGTAGATAACCCTTTGCCATATACCTGGGACCTAAGAGCAGGGTCTAAGAATTATGTAAATGTGGATGTCTTATGTTTTGATGATAGATTAGTGAACTTATATGGCTATCAATTCTTCGATATTAATCCGGAAGTTATATATGAATTATGCTTTTTTGCCAATTTCTGCTCAGATGCAGGAAGACATTATACGGCAAATTATAGTCTTGATTTATACTATGGAATGTCAAATAATGGTATTCCATTGTATTCCGGTGAAGTTCCGGTAACCGGTAACGACGGAGACTTTTTTGCAGATCCTCTTTGCCTTGCAATTCCCGGTCCTCAAAATGACGAAGATCCAGACGAACCATATCTGTATTACGAGGCTACTTTGCTCGATTGGGATGATAATTATGGAAATGCCAATGGCCAGATGATAAGCGGAACCTGGAGTTTTAATGACATACAGGGTTTACTAAACGACGATGGTGAAACCTCAGAATATTTCCATGCTTTTATTAATTGTGGAGATGACGGAGGCGGACCTGTAGACTCAGACCAGGATGGAATTCCGGATACTGAGGATAACTGTCCTAATGTTGCTAATCCAGATCAAATGGATACTGATGAAAACGGAATTGGAGATGCCTGTGAGCCTGGAAACGACGATGATGAAGATGGAGTGCCAAATGATATTGATGAGTGTCCTGACACTGACCCTGGAGTAGAGGTAGATGAAGTAGGTTGTGAAAGTATCCAGGTGCCAGGTAGGGATGTAGTAGTATTGAATGATGTTAATATACTTGACGATCTCGCATTGGAAGATCCTGATAATATTCAGTTCGTTAAAAACCTAATAAACTTCACCACGACTGGCGAAAGGAATAGTGGAAATACATTTATGTTCGACTTTGGTCGTAGTTCGAGCTGTTCTAATTGTGCCAATGAATTTTGGGGAACCTTTAGAAACCTTATAGAAAGTGAAGGTTTTAATATTGCAGATATAAGTTCTTCTAGTGGTACATTAACCAGTATTCCTTCAGATGTCAAAATTATTATGTTGACTCTCCCCAATGTTCAGTATACTGTTGCTGAGATTAACACTCTAAAACAGTTCGCTGCAGAAGGAGGAAGAATTATTTTTATGGGAGAACACCAGGGATTTTATGGTTCAGGAATTCCTATTGAAAATCAATTCCTTTTAAATATGGGAGCTGTTTTATTCAATAATGGAGGGCTAATTGATTGCGGTTATACCGTATTACCTTCCTCTTCGAACAGAGATCATCCTATTATGGAAAATATTAATGATCTTACCATAGCATGTGCTTCGATCATTGAACCGGGTGAAGGAGATTTTGCATTATTCTATGATACCACCAATACCCATGTGTTAGGAGGGGTGGCAAAGATCGATACAGATCCAATTAGCGAATTAAGAAGGGTAGAACGAACCTCGAAATCTAAAGTATTCTCTGAGAGTACTTTAGATCCAAGTTCTACCACAGGTGATTAAATTTCTTTTTCAATTAGAAAAAAAGCCGCTATACGGCGGCTTTTTTTTTATTTAATTAACTGGAAATTAGGTGATTATTTTTGAAAATATTATGAAATCTAGGGAAATTACCTATAACATTTTCCCTCAACTTATAATACATTTAAATACTACTGCTTCAAGCAATATTTTTTACTGAGATCTTACCAGTCACCGAACTTATTTGATACCTACTTATTTGATTTTGTTCTTTCTAAAGGTTGACCATTGTATTGGCTAATCCTTATATGCTTATCACTTTCTTCGGGAAGAAAGGGTTGTAACTTATTAACTTTAAACTTTTTGATTATGAATTTTTCGAAATTTTACTCGGCCATACTGGCTCTATTTACCATTTTCATCTTTTCATGTAGTGAAGATGAAAATATTCCTTCAGACCTAAACAATAATGAAGACTTTGCTGTTGTTCATTTAGGACCGGTTCTAAATGAATTCAACAACCAAATTACAAGACAGTCTTCAAATGGTATACCTGTTTGTAGTGAGGAAGCCCCAGGCTTTGCACAAATTTCTTTAACCTATGGGGATGATGACACCCCGGTTGAAGTTATTGTGGAGATCCTTGAGGATGAAAACGGATTGTTCACCGCCTATGATGAAGCACTGGAAATTCCAATACCCAGTGGTTCCAATAGTGTTTCGGTAACTTTGAATGAATTTCTTGTGTGGACCAATGTAGATGATGCACCAGGAGAAGTAATTTGGGCTGCTCCAATGGCAGATAGCGATTTTGCCGGTTTTGTTGAAAATACACTGCCATTCACCTGGGACCTAAGAGCAGGATCCAAAAATTATATAAATGTTGATGTTCTTTGTTTTGACGATAGATTAGTGAATTTATATGGATATCAATTCTTTGATATAACTCCTGAAGTAGTGTATGAGTTATGTTTCTTCGCGAACTATTGTTCAGATGAGGGAAGACATTATACGGCGAACTATAGCCTGGATTTATATTATGGTACTTCTCCCAATGGGACTCCACTTTACTCAGGGGAAGTTCCTGTTACCGGAGAGGATGGAGATTTTTTCGCAGATCCTCTTTGTTTACCTATACCCGGTCCTCAAAATGATGAAGATCCAGATGAGCCATATCTATATTATGAAGCCACTCTGTTAGATTGGGAAGATAACTATGGAATGGCAGGCGGCGAATCTATAAGTGGTACATGGAGTTTTAATGATATTATGGCCTTGTTAAATGATGATGGAGAAACTTCTGAATATTTCCATGCATTTATTAATTGTGATGATGATGATGGAGGAGAGCCTATGGATTCTGATCAGGATGGAATTCCTGATGACGAAGATAACTGTCCAAATATCGCTAATCCTGGTCAGGAGGATGAAAATGATGATGGAATAGGAGATGCCTGCGAACCGGTTGAAGGTGATGATGATGGGGATGGCGTGCCTAATGACATTGATGAATGTCCAGATACAGATCCAGGTGTACTTGTAGATGAGGTAGGATGTGAAAGTATACAGGTACCGGGAAGGGATATTGTCGTTTTAAATGATATAAACATTTTTGACAATAATGCCATGGCCGATAATGACAATGTAAGATTTGTTCAGAATCTCGTGAATTTTACAACTTCCGGAATTAGAAATGATAGTGATGTTGTACAGATAGACCGCGGCCGAAATTCAAACTGTAATAATTCCGGCGAATGTAATGATTCGAATTGGGGAACAATGATAGCAACTATGGAGGGCGAAGGCTTTACTGTAGAATCTATTTTTTCAAATTCAGGAACGTTGACAAGTATTCCATCTAATGTTAAAGTAATAATGCTTGTAAATCCAAACGAGCAATATACGGTTGCAGAGATAAATACCTTAAAGCAATTTGCATCTGAAGGTGGTAGAATAATTTTCGTAGGTGAATGGGATGGATATTATGGCTCGGGTATAGCTCTGGAAAATGAGTTTTTACTGAATATGGGAGCAGTTTTATTTAATAGCGGAGGAGCGCTTGACTGCGGTTACACTGTGCTTCCGGAAACCTCGAATAGAGAACACCCAATTATGGAAGGTGTTGGGGATTTAACCATTGCATGTGCTTCGGTTATAGAACCTGGCGAAGGAGACTTTGCACTGTTCTATGATACTACCAATACATCGGTTTTAGGTGGAGTTGCAAAAATTGATACAGAACCTATCAGTGAGTTGACACCGGTAGCGATCAACAGATCCAGACAGTCAGTTACGAAATTACCAAACCAAACTTCGTCTACTGGATATTAATAACCATATTTTATTTAATAAAAAAGCCGCTGAATAGCGGCTTTTTTTTGTGTTTAAATTTCAGCGCGAAATTGTAATTAATCAATTTTCAGATGTTGTTTTGTACTTTTACACTTTAACCAACCAATCAAAAAATGACGAAAGAAGAAATGCTCGAGCTTTCTAAAAAGGTTTGTAAAAATACCCTGATGGAAACCCTTGAAATTGAATTCACTGAAATAGGGGAAGATTATCTTATTGCCAAAATGCCGGTTAATTCCAGGGTGCACCAACCAGATGGTGTTCTACATGGAGGAGCCAGTGTAGCACTTGCAGAAAGTGTGGGAAGCATGGCGAGTTATGTGTTTTTAAATACTGATGAATTCTTCATCCGTGGAATAGAGATCTCTGCTAATCATTTAAAAAGCATAAAAGAAGGTTGGGTATTCGCTAAAGCCATTTTTATTCATAAGGGAAGAACCACCCAGCTATTTGAAATCAAGATTACCGATGAGGCGGCTAACCTAATTTCTATCGTAAAACTTACCACCATCGCTCTTCCAAAAGAAAAAAAATGATCGAGGCACCAGATTTCTATACAAAGCTAAAATCACAGTTATTAGATAAAAAGCCCTTTGTTGCTTATAAAAAACCGGCTGATAGCCTGGTGAAGGCTTTTTTACAAAAGGATAAAAAATCATTTTCACCCAATGACCTTTCAGAAAGTGGGTTCGTATTTGCACCTTTTAATTCTGATGACAATTCATACTTAATACCTGCAGATCAGTCTGAAATACTCGAAATGAACAGCAAAGTATTCATGGAAACTGGAGATGGTGAAGAGATTTCTCCTGATGAGATCGATTTTGAGTTTATGGAAGAAGATCAAAAACTTCATGAAACTCTGGTGCAAAAGGGAATAGATCAAATTAAAAACGGTGATCTTAAAAAAGTAGTGTTGTCCAGGTCAGAAATGGTCCAAGTTTTGGATCCTGATCCTATTAACATCTTTAAAAAACTGCTTTCTAAGTATTCTCATGCCTTGGTTTATTTGTGGTATCATCCTGAAACGGGTATCTGGTTAGGAGCTACTCCGGAAACACTGCTTAAAGCAGAAAGAAATAGATTCAATACAATGGCGCTTGCCGGAACTCAGTTATACAGGGGAGAGACTGATGTAGAATGGAAGAGGAAAGAAGTAGAGGAGCAGCTTTTTGTGACAGAATATATTCTTAATTCACTCGATAATACTCAAAATGTTGAAAGTATAAAGGCCTCTCGTCCATATTCAGCAAAGGCCGGGAACCTTCTTCACATTTGTACAGATATTTCTGGGCATTTGAAAGATCCTGATGACCTCAAAGAACTTGTTAAGGCTCTTCACCCAACACCGGCTGTTTGTGGATTACCAAAAGATAAAGCTTTTGAGTTTATTCTTGATCATGAAAATCATTCCCGGGAATTCTATTCAGGTTATTTAGGAGAGCTAAATCTAAAAACTGAACATAAGCGTAATTCCAATAGAAGAAATCAGGAAAACCAGCAATTTGCATCAATTTCAAAGCGAACCGAATTATTCGTGAATCTTAGATGCATGAAATTAAAAGGTGGGAATGCACGGATCTTTGTTGGAGGAGGTATTACTAAAGATTCAAATGCAGCCGATGAATGGATGGAAACGGTAAACAAATCACAGACCATGAAAGCTGTACTTGTTAAATAAGCTCAAAAAGCAAGCCTTAAATTTCCCGTAAATTGTAATTTTGGGCATCTATGAAGTATTCAAAAATACCCGTTGCCCGCTCTGTTGTTGCTCTATGTGCGGCTAAAGACATTAAACATGTAGTTATTTCTCCTGGATCAAGAAATGCTCCTTTAACCATTGGCTTTACCCATCATACAGATATTTCATCTTACAGTATTGTTGATGAGCGCTGCGCAGCCTTCTTTGCTTTGGGAATGGCCCAGCAGTTAAAAAAACCTGTGGCTCTGGTTTGTACATCGGGATCTGCACTTTTGAATTATTATCCTGCCATTGCTGAAGCTTTCTATAGTGATATCCCCTTAGTAGTTATTTCGGCAGATAGACCGATAGAACGTATCGATATTGGTGATGGGCAGACCATCAGACAAAAAAATGTTTTTGAGAACCATATTTTATATTCAGCAAATCTTTATTCTGAACTGGTTTTGGAAAATGAAGCATTAGATCCTAAGCTACAGCAAAAACAATTTGAAGCTCAGAAACATAATGAAAGGGAAGTAAATCTTGCCTTAAATAAGGCTATAGAGGAGAATGGGCCGGTTCATATTAATGTGCCATTTTATGAACCTTTATATGATACAGTTGAGAATATTGATGTAAATCCGCTTCAGATCCTTCCCGAGATAAAGGAAAAACATTATTCTGAAAAGCAGCTTGCAAATTATGCTAGTGAATGGAACAGGGCAAAACGCAAAATGCTGATAGTGGGAGTGGCGCAACCAAATTTAGTGGAACAACAGTTTTTGGATAAATTAGCCAATGACCCCAGTGTTATCGTTTTTACCGAAACAACTTCCAATTTAGACCATTCTGAATTCTTCACCAGGATAGATACTTTGATTGGGCCAATTGAAAAGGATGAAAATAAGGAAGAGTTATTCCGCCAATTACAACCTGATATTTTACTCACTTTTGGTGGGATGATAGTTTCCAAGAAAATCAAGGCTTTTCTAAGAAATTATAACCCGCAGCACCACTGGCATATAGATCCTAAGAAGGCTTATAACACCTTCTTTTGCCTGAACAAGCATTTTGAAACCGATGTAAATTCGTTTTTTACAGAATTCTTTCCGTTAACTGAAAGTACAGAAAGCAATTATGGAAAGTTCTGGAAGGAAGTTCGGAAGAAAAGACAAATAAGACATGAGGAATATATGGCAGAGATCCCGTATTCAGATCTTAAAGCCATGCAGCAAATTGTGCCAGAGGTTCCGGAAAAAACCATCGTACATTTCGCTAATAGTTCAACTATACGTTATGCCCAGCTTTTTCAATGGCATGAGAGCCTTAAAACTTTTTGTAACCGTGGGACGAGCGGAATAGATGGTAGCGTCTCCACGGCTGTTGGTGCAGCTGTAAGCAGTATGGAACCAGTTTTACTTATAACAGGTGATCTTAGTTTTTTCTACGATAGCAATGCTCTCTGGAACAAACATATTCCTTCAAACTTCAGGATCATTGTACTAAATAATAATGGAGGAGGTATTTTCAGGATACTTCCGGGTAATAAGAATTCTGAAAATTTTGACAGGTATTTCGAAACGGTACATGATATGAAAGCCAAACCGGTTGGCGAGCTTGATGGTTTTGAGTATAGCAGTGCAAACTCAGAATATTCTTTAAGCGATAACCTGGAAGGATTTTTCGAAGACTCTGATAAACCCAAATTATTGGAGATTTTTACACCTAGAAAACTGAATGATGAGGTCCTTCTGGAATATTTCAATTTTATGAAATCTTAAGCTTCATCTAACATTTGTTAAGAATCTTATTACTTATATTTCAAATAGTTTAACCACAAAAATAGAATTATGAGTAAACTTGATGAAAAAGTAGGACAATACCTTGACGATCTTCGATCTAAAGTTGGTGAAAGCAATCCTGATGTTGACCTTTTAAGAAAGATTGCGGAATCTTTAGGGCCAAGCATTTACAATGCCGATGCTGAAACCGTATCTTCTTCCAGCGAATCTGAGGTTGATACCGTGAAAAATAATTTTGTGATGAAAAAACTTGGAGTGACCGATGAATCTAAGGTAAATGAAGCTGTAAATCAGGTTCTGGAAAAATACGGAAAATCAAACAGAAATAAATACAGGGTGGTAGTTTATTACCTGCTTACCAAACATTTTGGCAAAGAGAGTATTTTTAAATAAAATTCAATATTAGATTTTGATCCGTTTTTGGGATATTCCCTTAAACGGATTTTTTTATATATGATTAAGCCTATCTTTGTACGCTAAAGTTTTAATATATGATCCAGTTAGGGGAATTCCATAATTTAATAATCATTAGAGAGTCTGAACACGGAATCTATTTGGAAAATGAAGAAGGTGATGAGGTGCTTTTACCAAATAAGTATGTTCCGGAAACATGGATGGTCTATGATAAGATTGATGTCTTTGTATACCTGGATCATGAGGAAAGACCTGTAGCTACCACTCTTAAACCAAAGATCAAGAGAGATCAATTTGGAAATCTAACTTGTGTTGAGGTGAATAAATTTGGAGCATTCCTGGATTGGGGACTGGAGAAGCATCTTTTTGTACCATTCAAGGAACAGGTGATCCCAATGCAAAAAGGAGAAGTATACCTGGTTTTTTGTTACCTGGACCTGGAGGCTGAAAGGCTAGCGGCATCCTCGAAGGT
>CBDTXN010000052.1:0-15155 GCA_965364455.1 uncultured Flavobacteriaceae bacterium | reverse complement strand
CCTGCGATCTCAGTTTCAGAAACTAATTTCCCGCTAAGATCAGGAGCTTTTGTGCCGGTCTTAAATTCTGATTTTCCTGAAAAAATTCTCGCTTCATCCCAAAGACCTGAATCGATGAATTGCTGAAGAGTCATTCTGCCACCTTCAATAATTACAGATTGTAATTCGTGTTTATATAGTATTCTGCATACCTCTTCTGAAAGGTTTTCTGAGAATTCGATCTCTTCTAAGATCAAATTCTCCTTTTCAGAAATAGATGGTTTGTTTTTGCAGAGAACGATAGTTTTCTGTTTACCATCCATTAAAGAGAAATCGGCAGGGGTTTTCATGTCTTTATCGATCAATATCCTCGTAGGATCATTTCCGGTCCATTTTCTAATATTTAAAGAAGGATTGTCTTTTAAAGCTGTATTAGTACCAACAAGAATTGAAGATTCTTCACTTCTCCATTTGTGTACTAGCTGACCGGAATATTTATTGGTGATCCAAACCGGCCGATTCTTGTCCTTAAAAGCCGGAGCTATAAAGCCGTTGTTGGTTTGAGCCCATTTTAGTATGATAAAGGGTTTCTGTTTCTTGTGAAAAGTGAAAAAACGCTTATTTAATTCTAAGCATTCATCCTCAAGTACGCCCACTTTTACCTGGCAACCAGCGTCCATAAGCTTTTTGATGCCTCTGCCCGCAACTTTTGCAAAAGGATCCATAGTGCCAATTACTACATTTTTAATTCCTTTCGCGATAATAAGATCGCTACAAGGAGGCGTTTTTCCAAAATGGCTGCAAGGTTCCAGGCTAACGTAAATAGTGGAATTCTTTAAGAGCTTTTCATTTCTTACTGAATTGATCGCATTCACTTCAGCATGTGCTTCACCGGCTTTTTGATGCCAGCCTTCTCCGATAATGGTATTATTATGAACAATTACACTGCCTACCATTGGATTAGGATAGGTGTTTCCAAGCCCGTTTCGGGCCAGTTCTATACAGCGTTTTATGTATTTTTCGTGTATATTCACAGCACAAAAATAGAATTAATTAGGCAGAATGAACACATGGAAAATTCGGGAAATAAAACCCGAAGATAATCAGCAGGTTAAAGACTTAATTAGAAATGTCCTGGTTGAAATGGGCGTTCCAAAAGTAGGAACCGCTTATGAAGATAAAGCTCTTGATGATATGACTTCGGAATATAAAGGAGATAGACAGGCCTATTTTGTGGTAGAAGAGAATTCAAAAATAATTGGTGGAGCCGGCATATCTTCCCTAACCGGATTGGAAGAGAAGGTCTGTGAACTTCAGAAAATGTATTTCCTGCCTGAGGCAAGGGGAAGAGGAATTGGAATGGAGATGATCACCAAATGTCTTCAATTTGGTCGGGATCAAGGTTTCGATCAATGTTATATAGAAACCCTTCCGTACATGGAAAATGCCAGGAAACTGTATCATAAGAATGGTTTCGAAGTTATTGAAAAACCTATAGGAAATACCGGTCATTATAATTGCACCGTATTTATGATCAAGGATCTTTAAGATTAAATAAATTAAATTCTGAAGCATATTATGCTTATTTCCCAGTTGAAAATGCAATTCATAGACCGGTTAAAGGATGAATTTCCAGCCACAGAAATTGAATCCTTTTTTCATATTCTAACGGAACAATACTTGGGATTAAGAAGGATCGATGTAGCGTTGAATCCTGATTTTGAGCTTTCAGAAATACAGTTGGCTAATTTTGAAAAAGCTATCCTCAGGCTGCAAGATCATGAGCCGGTGCAATATATTACCGGAAAAACTGAGTTTTACGGACTGGAATTTATAGTAAATAAAAATGTCCTTATTCCCAGGCCGGAAACTGAAGAGCTGGTAGAATGGATAATTTCAGATTTCAGAAATACTCATGAAAAATTGGATATTCTGGATATTGGTACAGGTAGTGGTTGTATCCCAATTACTCTAGCCAGGGAGTTAAAGGATTCAAAAGTTTCTTCAGTTGATATTTCAAAGGATGCTTTAGCCCTAGCCAGTAAAAATGCAGAATTGAATGGGGTAGATGTCGATTTTCAGGAGGAAGATATTCTTGGGGTTGATAAATTGGATAAGACTTATGATATTATAGTTTCCAATCCGCCTTATGTGCGTGAACTGGAGAAAAAAGAAATGCATAAAAATGTATTGGAATTTGAACCGGAAAGCGCTTTATATGTAAAAGATGACAATGCCCTCGTCTTTTATGAAAAGATCTCTTCTCTAGCGGCAGAATCCCTGAGTAAAAATGGGGCTTTATATTTTGAGATCAATCAATACCTGGCGGAAGAAACTAAAGACCTGGTTGAGAAATTCGGTTTTGAAGCTGAATTGAAAAAGGATATTTTTGGGAATTACCGAATGTTGAAAGCAGTTAAGAAATAATATATGAGCGAGAACTTCAATAAGATCCAGAACCTGGCAGTTTTTTGTGCCAGTAGTGATGGTAATGATACCGAAATTTACAATACTGCTTATGATGTAGGTAAAAAAATGGCTCAACAAGATATACGGCTCATATACGGCGGAAGTAAGCTGGGTTTAATGGGACAGGTGGCTAAGGGAGTTATGGATCACGATGGAAAGGTTACCGGGGTGATCCCAGATTTTTTAAAAACCAAAGAGGTTGTTCATAACAGTCTGGATGAGCTAATTACTACAGAAGATATGCATCAACGTAAACTGATCATGAACGAACGAAGTGACGCTTTTGTCGCTATGCCCGGAGGTTTTGGTACTTTCGAGGAATTGTTCGAGATCGTAACCTGGGCACAATTAGGCTTGCATAGAAAACCAATTGGCCTTCTGAATATTGGTGGTTTTTATGATGACCTTATAAGTATGCTGAATAAAATGTGCTCAAAGGGACTCTTAAAAAAGGAAAACCTGGATATACTGTTGGTTTCAGATAATTTTGAGGATCTTTTAGGTAAAATGAGGGAATTTGAACCAAAACCAGTTCCTAAGTGGATGAATAAACACCAGACCTGATTATGAAGATTGAAAAGCTTACCATATACACATCGCAATTAGAAGAGCAGCTTGAGTTTTACCGGGATGAGCTTGATTTCAAGATTTTTAATTATTCTGAAAATTGTTTTGAGCTAAAAGCCGGATATTCAATATTAAGATTCGAGTACCGGGAGAATGCGACACCTTATCATTTAGCTTTTCATATCCCTGATGAGCAGCATGATCTGGCGGCAGAGTGGTTAGAGCATATTGTTCCTATACTCAAATTCAATGAGGATAGGATCGTGGATTTTCCAAACTGGCATGCTAAATCGGTATATTTTTATGACCGGGATGAAAATATTATGGAGTTTATCTCGAGGAATGATTTCCAGAAGCCAGATTCGGCCATTTTCAATGCTTCTAATGTCGTTGGCATTGCTGAAATAGGATTGGTAACCTCCGATATTCAAAAGAAATTTGAAAAACTGAAACTTGAGTGCGGTCTCTCTCGATTCGACGGTGATTTCGATAGATTTTGCGCCATAGGAGAGGATTCAGGATTGCTTATCACCATTAATAATGATAAGAAGGATTGGTTTCCAACCAATGATAAAGCCTATACTTCAGATTTTAAGCTGGAGTTCGAACAAAGATCAAAAAACTATAAACTGGAATTCAGTAATGATGAGCTGAATATTTCAGAAATCTAATATCAATAATATTACATGGACGTCGAAAAGAAAATTCAGGGTCTACGCGAGGAATTACAAAGACATAATTACAATTATTACGTGCTGGATAAACCGGAAATAAGTGATTATGATTTTGATATGAAATTAAACGAGCTTCAGGAACTGGAAGATAAACATCCGGAGTTTGAAGATCCTAATTCCCCAACGCAAAGGGTGGGGGGAGCGATCACCAAGAATTTTGAGACCGTTGTCCATGATCACAGGATGTATTCACTCTCTAATTCCTATTCAAAAGAGGAACTTGAAGATTGGGAAACCAGGATCAGGAAAGTTGTAGAAGGTAAAGTGGAATATGTTTGTGAATTAAAATACGATGGAGCGTCTATTAGCCTTACCTATAAAAATGGAATTCTGGACCGAGCTGTCACCAGGGGCGACGGATTCCAGGGTGATGACGTGACCAATAATGTGAGAACTATCAGGTCGGTTCCATTGAAATTGAAAGGTGAATTTCCCGAGAAATTTGATATTCGTGGTGAAATTGTGCTTCCCTACGAAGGTTTTGCTAAAATGAATGCTGAAAGAGTTGATATAGGTGAAGAACCTTATGCGAATCCGCGAAATACAGCTTCAGGAAGTTTAAAACTACAAGATAGCGCTGAGGTTTCAAGAAGACCTCTGGAGTGTCTGCTTTATAGTATAGTTGGAGAAAATACCGGAATCGCTTCTCAATTTGAAGGACTTGAAAAAGCCAGGGAGTGGGGATTTAAAGTTCCGAAGGAATCTGAACTGAAAAGTTCTATTTCTGAAGTTTTGGATTATATAAATTACTGGGATGAACATCGTCATGACCTGCCATATGAGACAGATGGAGTAGTAGTGAAGGTCAATGATTTTCATCAGCAGGAGGAATTAGGACATACGGCCAAATCTCCACGTTGGGCCATGGCCTATAAATTCAAGGCAGAGCAGGAATCTACCAGATTGAATAAAATAACTTACCAGGTTGGACGAACCGGCGCGATAACTCCAGTAGCCAATCTTGATCCGGTTCAATTAGCCGGAACTATTGTAAAAAGAGCCTCGCTTCATAATGCTGACCAGATCGAAAAACTGGATGTAAGAGAAGGAGATATTGTTTTTGTAGAAAAAGGAGGGGAGATCATCCCCAAGATCGTTGGCGTGGATTTCACAAAGAGAGATCCTGAAAGTGAGCCCACTCAGTACGCTGTCCATTGCCCGGAATGTAATACAGAATTGGTTAGAAATGAAGGGGAAGCTCAGCATTATTGCCCTAATACAAATGGTTGTCCTCCACAGATCATAGGTAGGATTCAGCACTATATTTCCCGAAAAGCCATGGATATTGAGGGGCTTGGTGGTGAAACTGTAGCCTTGCTGGTAAATGCCGGGCTGATTGAGAATTACGCTGATCTATATACTTTAAGGAAAGAAGATGTTCTTCCACTAGAAAGAATGGCTGAAAAGTCGGCAGATAATCTTATTGCCGGGATAGAAAAGTCTAAAGAGATTCCTTTTGAAAGAGTTCTTTTTGCGTTAGGGATTAGATATGTGGGGGAGACGGTGGCTAAGAAACTGGCGAAGCATTTTAAGAACATAGATGCACTGGCAGCAGCTACAGAAGAAGAACTTGTGAGTGTAGATGAGATAGGTGAAAGAATAGCCTGGAGCGTGGTAGATTTCTTTAAAGCGGAATCTAATATTGAGATCGTGCAACGGTTAAAAGATTACGGTGTTCAGCTGGAAATTTCAGCAGAAAAACTTGCTAACCAAACCGATCTGCTTATTGGAAACAGTTTTGTGATCTCAGGAGTTTTTGAAAAAGTTTCCAGGAATGAACTTAAAAAGATGATCGAAGATAACGGAGGTAAGGTTTCCAGTTCTATTTCTTCCAAAACTAATTACCTGGTTGCTGGAGATAATATGGGGCCGAGTAAATTGGCCAAAGCAGAGAAACTTGGAACCAACATTATTAGCGAAGACGATTTCCTGGCGATGCTGGAGAAGAATTAGATGGGAAATGATGAAAATTGAAAAGTTTATTCCCGGACTATTCGGATTCTTTATTTTTTTTCTGCAAAGTTTGAATGCACAGGAGTTACCCGATGGATTTGTTCATTTAGATGAGGTTATCCCAGGTATAGTTTATGAGATCCGGTATGCCGGTGACCATAATTTTGTTGGAGAACCTATTACCGGATATGAAAATGAGCAGGCAATTCTTAGTAAACCAGCCGCCTTAGCCCTGGCGAAAGTTCAAAAAGAATTAATTCAGAAAGATCTAATGCTAAAGGTTTTTGATGCTTATCGTCCCCAACGGGCAGTAGATCATTTTGTGAAATGGGCCAGGGATGAAGCTGATACGCTTATGAAAGCTGAGTTTTACCCCGAGGTTCCAAAAAGGAATCTTTTTGAGTTGGGTTATATCGCTTCAAAATCGGGCCATTCCAGAGGGAGTACAGTGGATCTTACTATGATACATGTCGAAAATTGCGAAAACGTGGATATGGGGGGAACCTATGATTTTTTTGGTGAGATCTCACACCATTATTCCACTAAGGTAACTCCTGAACAAAAAAAGAACCGGGAATTACTAAGGTTAACTATGAGAAAATATGGGTTCAGGTCCTATTCAGAAGAATGGTGGCATTACACTTATGATGCCGAGCCTTATCCGGACACTTACTTCGACTTCCCGGTGAATTGATCTAATTCACCGCAATTTTGGCTCCATCTGACTTAATATTCCTTTCGCTGTCTAAAAAGAAATCAACTCTTCCGAGGTAAAGACCATAACAACCTACTTGATTCACCAAAACATCTTTTCCGGCCTTGTTCTTCTCTACAGTCGGTTTTTCAAGGAAAGTATGAGTGTGACCGCCTATGATCAGGTCTATATTTTCGGTTGCCCTGGCAAGTTTGATATCAGAGATTTTATCTCCGCGGTATTCGTAACCTAAATGTGAAAGGCAGATAACCAGGTCGCAATTTTCTTCATTTTTAAGCTTCGAGCTTACTTCAGTAGCCATTTCAACAGGATCAAGATATTTAGTTTCCTTGTAAAGTTTGTTGTTTACAAGTCCCTGTAGTTCGATCCCTAAACCAAAAACACCAATTTTTACTCCGTCTTTCATGAACGTTCGGTAATCTTAAGTCTGGCCATCCATGCTGGTGTTCCTGCAATCGTCCTTGGAAATCCCGCCGTCCCAATCGGCATGAGTAAGTTGAGCATACAGCGCGTCGATACCATTGTCGAAATCATGATTCCCTATAGTGGCGGCATCGTATTTTAACTTGCTCATCAATTTAAATTCCAGTTCCCCACCATAGAAATTAAAATATGGTGTTCCCTGAAAAATATCGCCCGCATCTAATAAAAGAGTATTTGGATTCTCCAGTCTTATCTTTTCTATGAGAGTTGCTCTTCTGGCAACTCCTCCTAAACCTGCATTCCTGCCTTCCTCCGGACCAAAAGGCTCTATATGGCTATGTACATCATTGGTATGAAGAATAGTGATGTGTTTCCTTTCTTCCGGTTTAAATGAAAGGGTGGATAATCCTCCAAGACTTAAAAAGGCAGTAGCTGCCGCAGTATTTTGTATAAAATCTTTTCTTCTCATAAAGCCTATTCTCTAATGTAGCGGTTGTCAATTTTTGCCCGGATAGTATCTGTTTTTGTAAAATAATCGATCAAAGCGTTCCTGATCTTATAATCTGCTCCGTACAGGTTTACAGGATCCTTGAAGAAGTTCATGTTATCCCCACCATAAAAAAGGTAATCTGAAGTAGCTACAAAATAGGTTTGCTTTTCATCTATTTCCTTACCCTTAATCGTAGCTTTCTTTATTTTGTATTTCTTATTTGCAATTATCTCTATGCCACTTACAGGATGAGCAGATTTTGCTTTCTCAAGATATTTGAGCATTTCTTTTAATTTGCTTCCTGTGAGCTCAGCGACAACGATCTCATTTTCGAAGGGCATTAAATTGTAGGCAGATCTCGCGGTTATGTCACCGGCCGGAAGTTCCGCCCTTATCCCGCCATGGTTAAGTAAAACCATGTCGATCTCTCTTCCGGTTCTGTTTTTGATGATTGGATTCGCCTGTTCCATAACCGCATCAGCCATTAAATTTCCTATGGCTGTATTAAGGTCTCCGTTGCTTTTTGAAAGCAATTTTGGATTATGAGCTATAACCGAATCTAATGTTGCGTTCAAGTGCTTTTTGAATGGAGCGATGAATTCAGTTATTTCTTCCTTTCCTTCGATGTTATCATCAACCGCAATTCTTTCAGAAGAAATCTTTGATATCTCTTTACTGTTATTATTAACTCCTTTACACGAAAACATCAGGGTGGTAAAAGAGATTAGTATTATTCTTAGAGTCATAAGTAGCTATAATATTTTGCAAATATAAAAAACTATAAACCTTGTTTGCGTAGCCAGGATTATTCTGTAAGTAAAGGCTTTTAGGATTTAATTGGATAGAAGAGAAAATCCTGATGATAATCTATTTTTTTAGATTAAAAAATGAATTTTACATCATTAATTCATAATCGAATTGCCTAATTATCAGAATTAATAATTATTTCTATATTTATCTCCCATCTTTACCTGAATGAAACATAGCCGATTATTTATTTTAGCGAGTATACCTCTGCTCATTTTAATACTTATTGCTGTACTGTATAATCTTAACTGGTTATCTACTGGCGCTGAAATTGTAACTTATTCAGTCCTTTTTATAGGTTTCTATAAGAGACTGGATTTTACCAATTTTAATATTTCCCTGTTTTTTCTGTTGAGTGTTTTGGCTACCGGATTAAATTTTATGCGTGATGAAAGCATCTTTTATTTTGCATTAATGATCTTCCAGATGATCGCCTATATATTCCTGATAAGAGAAGCATTAAAGCATACACAAAGGGAGTCAGGGAACAGACTAATGTTGTTGTTCTTTTTTCTTATGATAGCAATGAACGTATATTTTGTATTTGGTCATTTCCAGGAGATCGAAAATCAGATAGGTGATGCTACAGATTTTGGTCTTTACTCCATGTATTATCTTTTACTTTTAATTCTTTCTATAGTAGGCCTTATTTATTACCTGAACTCTTATTCCCGTAAATCTGTGTTTTTTATAACCATGGTCATGGCGATTCTGGTTTCAGATATTTTAAGAGATATGGCTGTCTACTATTTACCTGATACAAGTGTCTTACTTCTGCATAGTTTTCTGGATTTTGTCGGAATTATTTTAGCCTTCCAGTTTTTCGCAACCACCGAAAAGAAACTCAAACTAATTAACCTCGTGTAGATTAGCCAAATTTCACAGAATTTTTAAAGCTGTTAAATTCTTAGGGTTGATAGGGTTTACAGGTGATTATCGGCTTTTTTGTTATTATAATTTATTTACATTTGCGCCACTAAAATCAAGCGATGGTCTCCTCTACACTGAAAAGTCTCTTTCATGCTAAAAAGATCCGGCAGACTGTGAAAAACAGGTCAGCTTTCCATGGAAAAAATTCAGGTAAGATAGGATTGATCATTGCCGACCAAAACCTTGAAACTTCAAGGCCTCTATTAGAGCTGCATAAGCTGCTGGAAATTAATGATCAGGACCTGAAAATTATTATTTGCCATGATCAAGATCCTGAAATACCAGGTCGGAATGTTGAAATTCTTAAACCTGAAGGGGTAAGTGTTTCTGGTAAATTTAAATCTGAAAAGATCAGGGATTTTGCCAAAGAGAACTTTGACTTTCTTATATGCTATTTCACTGAGAGGAATCTTTCAGGGGTTCTTTTAGCAGCCGAAACGGCGGCAGGAAAGAAATTTGGAAATAAGCCGGATGAATTTGATGTTTTCGATGTAGAGATAGGAGCCGGAAATATTGAAGAATTTCAGCAGGAAGTAAAAAAATATTTTGAAATTTTTAAAAAATGAGAATTGATGGAAGCCTTTATAGGAACAGGAGTAGCACTTATTACCCCATTTAGAAAAGATCT
Organism: uncultured Flavobacteriaceae bacterium; assembly: GCA_965364455.1. GTDB lineage: Bacteria > Bacteroidota > Bacteroidia > Flavobacteriales > Flavobacteriaceae > Christiangramia. Next base: position 5,460 of record CBDTXN010000052.1, on the reverse strand, counting down.
TACTGTAGATACCAAGGCATTAGAAGTTTTGGTTAAAGATCAGATAGCTAATGGAATTGAATACCTGGTAGTACTGGGAACTACCGCAGAAAGTGCAACCCTAACTCATGATGAAAAAGAGTTGGTGAAAGAAACTGTGAAAAAGGCAAATGCTGAAAAGCTTCCACTTGTTCTCGGGATTGGCGGTAATAGCACTGCAGCTGTTACAGAAGAATTAGAAGAAGCCAATCTTGAAGGTTTTGACGCCATACTTTCGGTTTCTCCTTATTATAATAAACCAACCCAGGAAGGGATCTATCGTCATTTTAAAGCCGTTTCAGAGGTGTCACCTTTGCCAATTATACTTTACAACGTACCGGGGAGAACTGCTAGTAATATTCTTCCGGAAACCGTAAATAGAATCGCAAGAGATTGTGAAAATGTGATCGGAGTTAAGGAAGCTGCCGGAGACATTGTTCAGGCTATGAAACTTATTAGTTTGGTGCCAGAAGATTTTATGGTGATTTCCGGGGACGATATGATAACATTACCCATGACCCTTGCCGGTGGTAAAGGTGTAATTTCTGTTATAGGGCAGGGTCTTCCTCAGGAGTTTTCAGATATGGTTAGAGCTGGACTTGCAGGAAATGTTGCTGAAGCATACAAACTGCACTACAGGATCGCTCCTTCCATAGATCTTATCTTTGCTGAAGGTAATCCGGCCGGGATCAAAGCCTTGCTGGCTAAGAAAGGTATGGTTTCAAATCACCTGCGGCTGCCATTGGTTGAAGCTTCAGAAGCATTGACTGCTCGTATTAATAGTTTTATGGATAACTTTTGATCTCTCCATTACTTTTATATTTTCTCAAAAAACAATCCTGCTATTGCAATAAACCCCTTGTTACAGGGTTAATTGAGTAGTAGAGGAAAGTTTTTTTTATAGTAACAAAAAATGTATTTTTGCCAGATGTTTTTACGTATCATGAAAAAAGGAATTCTAATTTTAGGTCTGCTTTTGGTAACCGTATCTTGCAGTGAGTACCAGAAGTTGCTTAAAAGCACAGAAACTGCTCCGAAATATGCAGCGGCAGAAGAATTATATAATGAAGGTATTGAAGAAGATAGCAACAATAAGCTGAAGAAAGCTTTAAGGTTGTTTGAGGAGATCGAACCTGAGTTCAGAGGGAAGCCGCAAGGGGAGAGACTTGTATTTTTGGTAGCAGATACGTATTATCAATTGGAAGATTATTATAATGCTCCATTTCAGTTCGAAAGATTTTTACAGCTTTATCCAAATAGCCAGAAGGCTCCGGAAGCTTCATTTAAAGCAGCGGCGAGTTACTTTTATAGATCACCAAGATACGATCTGGACCAGACAGATACCCGTAAGGCGGTAGATGAGCTACAGGTTTACCTTAATAACTATCCTGATGGGGAATTTAGTGAGGCTGCAAATGGAATGGCTACTGAACTTCGTGTTAAACTGGAAAAGAAAGCATACGAAATTGCTAAGCAATATCACCATACAGAATACTATAAAGCTGCGATCGCTTCTTTCGATAATTTTATCTCAGATTATCCGGGATCACCATTTAGAGAAGCTGCTTACTACTACCGTTTCGATTCAGCCTATAAATTGGCGATCAACAGTTTCCAGGTCTTGATGGAAGATCGTTTAGTAGAAGCAACAGAGTTTTATAAGGCTTACAAAAAATATTATCCTGAAGGAGAGTATATTTCACAACTGGAAGATTCTCGGACAGAAATTGAAAAAAGGTTACAGAATTTTTAATAATTGGAATGATGGATTTTAAGAAAATTGACGCACCGGTAAACACTACTACCATAGACAGGAACAAAGTAGATGACCCAACCGGAAATATTTATGAAGCTATTTCTATAGTTGCTAAAAGAGCCGGGCAAATTAACGGTGAGATCAAAAAGGAATTATTAGAGAAACTAGATGAGTTCGCTACATACAACGATTCACTGGATGAGATCTTTGAGAACAAGGAGCAGATCGAAGTTTCTAAGTTCTACGAAAGATTGCCTAAACCTCAATCACTTGCTATTCAGGAATGGTTAGAAGATAAGATCTACTACCGTAACACTAAGGATACCGAAGAATAGAATCTGGACTCAAATATGTCTGTACTTAAGGGGAAAAAAGTTTTATTAGGTGTTACCGGAGGTATCGCCGCTTTTAAAACTGCCGCTTTAGTACGTTTATTTGTAAAGGCTGGTGCAGACATTAAGGTGGTCATGACACCGGCCGCAAAAGAATTTATCACTCCGCTAACGCTTTCCACATTATCTAAAAACGAAGTGTTTTCTTCCTTTACGGATGAGGAAGACGAAAATGCGCAATGGAATAATCACGTTGAACTCGGCCTCTGGGCCGATTTCATGCTTATAGCCCCTGCGACAGCGAGTACACTCTCCAAAATGGCTTCAGGGAACAGCGATAATTTTTTGCTAGCCACCTATCTTTCGGCAAAATGTCCTGTATTTTTCGCCCCGGCGATGGATCTGGATATGTATAAACATCCATCTACCAAGAAGAGTCTTGAAGTGCTTCAGGAATATGGGAATTTAATGGTTCCGGCAGGAGAGGGTGAACTTGCAAGCGGTCTGCACGGAGAGGGAAGAATGGCCGAACCTGAAGAAATCATACAGTTTATTGAGAACCATTATGCTGAAGGTCTTCCTTTAAAAGGAAAAAAAGTCCTTATTACGGCCGGACCTACATACGAAGCAATAGACCCCGTTCGTTTTATTGGAAATCATTCCAGCGGAAAGATGGGATATGAGATAGCCACCAGGGCCATGCATCTTGGTGCTGAGGTAATATTGATCTCTGGACCTACACATCTTACCATAGAAGAGAAAAAAATAAAGCTAATTAGAGTGACCAGCACCAGGGAAATGTACGAGGCTGCTCATTCTTATTTTGATCAGGCAGATGTTTTTATAGGAGCAGCTGCGGTTGCAGATTATAAGCCAAAAAATGTTGCAGATCAAAAGATAAAAAAGAAAGAAGAAACCTTAAACATTGAGCTAACCAAGACTGAAGATATCCTTGCCAGCCTTGGTGAGAAAAAGAAGCATCAAAAACTCATTGGTTTTGCATTGGAGACAAATAACGAGGAGGAAAATGCCAGAAAAAAGCTGAAAAAGAAGAATCTTGATTTTATTGTATTAAATTCACTCAACGATAAAGGTGCCGGATTTAAAGGCGATACGAATAAAATAAGTGTCATTTACCCGGATAGAAAGAAAGATTTTGATCTGAAATCCAAAAGAGAAGTGGCGGCAGATATTCTAAACGAAATTGTAGATTTATTCCATGCGTAAGATTTTTAGTTTCATTGTTCTGTTCTTAAGCCTGCAAATTTGTAATGCCCAGCAATTGAATTGTGAGATCATTGTAAATGCAGAGCAGACAGGACAAAATAATCTTTCAGTTTTCAAGACCCTTGAGCGGGCTTTAAATGAATTCGTAAATCAAACTACCTGGACAGATAAGAAATTCCAACCTCATGAACGTATCAATTGTAGTATGTTCATCACTATTACCAGTTTCGAAGGAGAAAGTTTTAACGGAACGATCCAGGTACAGTCTTCAAGGCCTGTTTATGGTTCTTCGATGATAAGTCCGGTATTCAATTTTAATGATGAACAATTCTCTTTTAATTATAGAGAATATCAGCCATTAAACTATAGTCAGAATACCTATACTTCTAATTTGATCTCGGTAATATCGTTTTATGTTTATACCATTCTTGGTTTAGATGCAGATACATTCGCCCCAAACGGAGGTACAACTTATTTTGAGGAAGCGAACAGGATCGTAACCAACGCCCAGCAGGGGAATTCTCAGGGCTGGACGGGTGCAGATGGACCACGCTCAAGGTTTAGGTTAAATACTGATATTCTGGCTAACACATTTGCTGAATACAGAACAGCTTTATATAAATATCACAGGCTTGGGCTTGACGTGATGCATGATGATGTTCTAACCGGGAAATCTATGATCGCCGAGTCTCTTGAAGAGCTTAGGGTAATGAACAACAGGCGTAATAATTCCCTTTTACTTCGTATGTTCTTCGATTCCAAGGCTGATGAGATTTCCTCGGTTTATTCCGGCGGACCCGCTTTCCCTGAAAGTACAGAGCTCATAGAAACTCTTAATAGTATTGCTCCCAGGTATGCCAGGAACTGGAGAAATATTAGGTAGTCTTTTAGGTTGATTTCAATTTTTTTCTCCCGTATATTTAGCACAAATTTTAACCGATTTGCTTACATCTCTTTCTATAAAAAATTACGCATTAATTGAAGATATCAATATTGGTCTTCAGCCTGGTTTTACTATCATTACCGGTGAAACAGGTGCTGGTAAATCCATTATGCTTGGTGCTTTAGGTCTTCTACTGGGAGATCGTGCCGATTTTAGTTCTATAAGGAATACAGAGAAAAAATGTGTGATCGAAGGGACTTTCAGTATATCCAATTATAAGCTGGAGAATTTCTTTAATAAGGAAGACCTGGATTATGAGCAACAAAGTATCATTAGAAGGGAAATTTTACCTTCCGGAAAATCCAGGGCCTTTATAAATGATACGCCAGTTAAGATAACGGCGCTTCAAAAGCTTGGAACCTATCTTATAGATATTCACAGTCAACATGAGACTTTAAGTCTTGGTAATGCGGAATATCAATTCAATGTGATCGATACCATTGCAAAGAATGAATCGGTTATAATTCAGTACAAAAAAGAGCTTAAAGATTATAAGGTTCTTCTGAATCGGTTTGAGCAACTTAAAGAAGAGCAATCTCAAGCGGCAAAAGAATATGACTACAACGTATTTCTTTTAAATGAGCTGGAAGAAGCAAATTTAAAGGAAGGAATGCTTGAAGAGCTTGAGGGGCGCTATGAAGAGCTTAATAATGTTGAGGAGTTAACAGAGAATTTAAGTGCCTCGATCAACCTGCTTCAACAGGAAGAAATAGGAAGTTTGGACAGCCTTAAATTGGTGAGGTCTAATCTTTCGAGAATTGCCAAGTTTTCGGCTAATTATGAAAATTTTCATCAGCGTGTTCAAAGTGTGATCATCGAACTTGATGATCTGGAAGCTGAAATGACCGACGCTTTGGATGGAGTAGAGGCGAATCCTGAGGAACTTGAGATGGTAAATCAAAAGCTTCAGGTTATATACAATCTTCAGAAAAAGCATAATGCTGAAAATATTGAAGAACTTCTTTCAATTATGCAGGAACTTCAGGAAAAGGTTTCAGTGACTGAAAATGCTGAATCTGCCTTAAATGAGGTACAGTCTGCAATAAAAGAACAGGAAGTTAAATTAAAAGAAATTGCTGGTCAGCTTCATAAAAATAGGGAAAAGATAATACCTGCTTTTATTGAACAAACCGAGCAGATCCTCAAAGATCTGGGTATGCCCAATGCAAGGTTGAATATAGAAT
>CBDTXN010000051.1:0-15232 GCA_965364455.1 uncultured Flavobacteriaceae bacterium | reverse complement strand
TTTGTATGGGATTCCTATCGAAGGTTCATTCAGATGTATGGAAGTGTGGTGCTAGGATTAAAACCACATTCCAAGGATGATAATGATGATTTTGAAGAGATAATGGATGAGCTTAAAGAACGAAGGGGTATAACACTGGATACAGAATTTAGTGTTCAGGATCTTAAAGAGCTGGTAAGCTCCTTCAGGAAAATGGTTAAGAAACGAACCGGGCACGATATTCCTGATGATCCCTGGGATCAGCTTTGGGGAGCTACGATGGCTGTTTTTGACAGTTGGAACGGAAAAAGAGCCATTTACTACAGGAATATGCATGGATATCCTTCAGACTGGGGTACAGCCGTTAATGTTCAGGCCATGGTTTTTGGGAATATGGGTGATAATTCTGCTACAGGAGTTTGTTTTACACGAGATGCCGGTAGTGGAGAAAATGTTTTTAACGGGGAATACCTTATGAATGCACAGGGAGAGGACGTAGTCGCTGGTGTAAGAACTCCACAGCAGATCACAAAATTAGGTTCTGAACGCTGGGCGAAGCTGGCTAAAATCGATGAAGCGGAAAGAAAAGAAAAGTATCCTTCTCTCGAGGAGTTACTACCTTCTTTATATGCAGAGTTGGATGAATACCAGGAAAAGATCGAGAAACATTATCGCGATATGCAGGATATGGAATTCACCATTCAGGAAGGAAGGCTTTGGATACTTCAAACCAGGGACGGTAAACGAACCGGTACGGCCATGATAAAAATAGCGGTAGATCTACTTAAAGAAGGCCTTATAGATCAGAAAGAGGTCATTATGCGTATTGAACCTATGAAACTTGATGAATTGCTTCATCCGGTTTTTGATCCTGAAGCTTTGAAAAAAGCCAATGTGATCGCACAGGGCTTACCTGCTTCTCCAGGTGCAGCCACGGGCCAGATCGTTTTCTTTGCTGATGAGGCGCATAAATTCAAGAATTCTATACTGGTGAGACTTGAAACTTCTCCAGAAGATCTCGAAGGGATGAATATAGCAAGAGGAATACTTACCGCTCGCGGAGGGATGACCTCTCATGCTGCGGTAGTTGCTCGTGGAATAGGGAAATGTTGTGTATCTGGTGCCGGGGCATTGATTATCGATTATAAAAAAAGAGAGATGAAGGTTGGGGATCATGTATATCATGAAGGAGATTGGATTTCCCTTAACGGAAGTACCGGAAATATCCTTGAAGGAAAAATTGCAACTGTTGAACCGGAACTAAGCGGAGAATTAGCTGAATTGTTAGAACTATCTGACGCATTTTCAAAAATGAATGTAAGAACGAATGCTGACACTCCTAAGGATGCTATCGCTGCAAGAAATTTTGGAGCAAAAGGTATCGGTCTTGCCAGAACTGAACATATGTTCTTTGGAGTGGATAGGATCAGGGCAATGCGCGAAATGATCCTTGCAGATACACGAAATGGTAGAAAGAGAGCATTAGGGGAATTACTGCCAATGCAAAGGGAAGATTTTGAAGGTATTTTCGAAGCCATGCAGGGCCTTCCTGTAACCATCAGGTTGTTGGACCCACCTTTGCATGAAGGCGTGCCGCTGGAACTTTCACATCAAAAAGAATTGGCAAAACAGATGCATATTTCTGTAAAAGCGGTTAAGGAGAAAGTAGATGAGCTCAAGGAATTTAATCCCATGCTGGGACATAGGGGATGTCGCCTTGGAAATACGTATCCCGAGATCACCGAAATGCAGACAAGGGCAATTATTGAAGCAGCCCTCAATTTAAAGAAACGCGGTATAAAAGTTACGCCCGAAATTATGGTTCCATTAATTGGCACACTTGAAGAATTCACATTCCAGGAAAAAATTATCAGGGATACGGCAGAGAAAGTGTTTTCTGAACGAAATGATAAAGTGGAGTTCCTGGTGGGAACCATGATCGAGATTCCACGCGCGGCAATAACCGCCGATGAAATTGCCAGGCATGCAGATTTCTTTTCCTTTGGTACTAATGACCTTACTCAAATGACCTTTGGATTCTCCCGGGATGATGTGGGCAAGTTCCTTCCGGCATATTTCGAAAAAGGAATTTTAAAAGATGATCCTTTTGAAAAACTGGATCAGGAAGGAGTTGGACAGATCGTTAGAATAGGGATTGAAAAAGGCCGGAGCACAAAACCGAAACTTAAGATCGGAATCTGTGGCGAACATGGAGGAGAACCATCTTCAGTAGAGTTCTTTTACAGGTCTGGAATGGATTATGTTAGCTGCTCACCATTCAGAGTGCCAATTGCCCGGGTAGCTTCCGCACAGGCAGCTATTAAGAGTATGAGTTGATCCTTCCTCAAAATAGAATTTACGTGAATTATTGAATGAACCGGAAGCGAATTCACTTCCGGTTCAATGTTTTCTGGGAAAGTTGATAATGCTGGTGATGAAAGAATATATAGAAGACATTATTATCTTAATCGTATTTTTTTTGAAAGAAAACGAACTTTATTCTTTTTTTTATATTTCTATTTAAAATAAAATGTTAATTTGGGTTAACATCTATTGTTTTTTATTATAAATAATCGTTTCAAAGTAATTTCTTAATAGAATATTGATCCAAAAGAAAATATAATATGTCCTTTCAAATCATTGAACAACCTACCACCTACGATATCTGCATTGTGGGATCTGGAGCAGGCGGGGGAATGGCTGCAAAAATTCTTTCAGAAAGAGGTTTTAAAATAGCCCTTCTTGAAGCCGGTCCCGATTTTGATCCTGCCAATCCAGAACAACGTACTCAGTTAAGATGGCCTTATGAATCTCCAAGAAGAGGAGCAGGAACGCAGCGAGCATTTGGGGATTTTGATATGGCTTATGGAGGATGGAATATAGACGGAGAACCTTATACCAAAGCTAGGGGAACCGAGTTCGATTGGTTCAGATCAAGAATGGTAGGAGGCCGGACTAATCACTGGGGAAGAATTTCACTTAGATTTGGACCTCTAGATTTTAAAAGGAAAGATTTTGATGGGAAAGGGGATAACTGGCCTATTGGATATGATGATGTAAAATCATATTATGATAAAGTTGATAAGTTGGTAGGTGTATTCGGTACAAAAGAAAATATACCGAATGAGCCTGATGGGTATTTTTTACCACCTCCGAAACCAAGACTTCACGAATTATACTTTAAAAAAGGAGCTGAGAAAGTTGGTATTCCAATGATCCCTTCAAGACTTTCAATTTTAACCAAAAGGGTAAATAAGAAACGACAGGCATGTTTCTATTGTAATCAGTGCGCCAGGTCATGCACTGTTTATGGTGATTTTTCTTCTTCTTCAGTTCTGGTAAAACCGGCAAAAGAAACGGGTAATGTAGATCTGTACGCCAATGCCATGGTACGTGAAGTAATTACCGATGGGGACGGAAAAGCAACCGGTGTTCATTATATAGATAAAACAGATTCTAGAGATTACCGGGTAAAAGCCAAAGTGATTATTCTGGCGGCCAGTGCCTGCAGTTCAGCGAGGATATTACTGAATTCCAAATCATCGGTTCACCCTAATGGTCTTGCCAATTCCAGCGAAGTGGTTGGGAAATATTTACATGATTCTACCGGATCTTCAAGAATGGCTTTTATCCCATCTTTAATGGATAGGAAACGTTATAACGAAGATGGAGTAGGAGGAATGCATCTTTATACTCCGTGGTGGTTAAACGATAGTAAGAATTTAGGATTTACCAGGGGATATCATATTGAATATTGGGGTGGTATGGGAATGCCTTCCTACGGTTTTGGTTTTAATATGGAAGGTCTTAATGGAATGGTACCGGGAGCCAATGGAGAAACAAAAAAAGCTGGTGGTTATGGTTTAAGTTTTATGGAAGATGTCAAACGTTTTTACGGTTCTACTTTGGGAATGTCCGGGAGAGGAGAAAGTATTCCCCGAGCTGAAAACCGATGTGAAATAGACAATGAAAAAGTAGATAAATTCGGTATTCCTGTTCTTAAGTTCCATTACAAATGGAGTGATGAGGAAGTGAAACAGGCTGCGCATATGCAGGATAGCTTTGAGGAGATCATAAGCGGGATGGGTGGAGTCGCCCTCGGAGATAAACCCGGAAAGGAATCTAACTATGGATTGGCAAATCCCGGGAGGATCATCCATGAGGTGGGAACCACCAGAATGGGGGATGATCCTAAAACGTCTGTTCTTAACGAATATAATCAGGCACATGATGTACCAAATCTGTTCGTTATGGATGGAGGCGCATTTGTATCCCAGGCCGATAAGAATCCAACCTGGACAATCCTGGCTTTAGCCTGGAGGGCTTCAGATTATCTGGCAGAAGAAATGAAAAAAGGTAATGTCTAAAATCAGCGATCATGGATAGAAGAGAATCATTAAAAACATTATTAATTGGTGGGGCAGGTACCAGTATGCTACTAAGTTGTAGACTTGATGAAAGTACAGACGTAAGCCAATTAACTGATATCAAAGAAAGGGAATTCGATTATGGTAGAACCCAGGAAGAGCAGGCCCACGATGAAAAGTTACTGAATGAGAATTTTTATACCGAAGCAGAGATTAATACCATTGCGGTGATCGCCGATATAATTATTCCGGGAGATGGTGATTTTCCACCGGCTTCTGAAACCGGGGTAACCGATTTTATTGAATTTATAAGTAAAGATATTCCTGAACATCAAACGCCCATGCGCGGTGGGTTAAAATGGCTTAGCCATGAGTCATATAAGAGGTATGAAAAGGAATTTATAGATCTTGATAAAGAACAGCATTTGGCGATAATAGAGGATATAGCTTATCCCAAAGATGTAAAGCCCGAATATACCCAGGGAGCAAATTTTTTCAGCCGGATCAGGAATTTGGTTACCACAGGTTATTTCACCAGCAAGAAGGGAATAGAATACCTGGGATATATGGGTAACAGGCCAAATGTATGGGACGGTGTACCACAGGATGTTCTTGATAAGCATGGTTTAGAATACGACGAGAAAATGCTAAGCACTGCGATAAAACCGGAAGAAAGAAACGATGTAGCCGACTGGTCTAATTACGAAGTTTAGAATTAGTATTCATTTAAGACCATTTGGAGAGATAACCCGAAAATCTCAATAATAAAGATCCTTTTGAATCATGACAATGATCAGTTTTTAAGGGTCTGGTATAGTTTAATTTTATAGCATAATAACCCCGCTGTTGGATTAAAATTCAATAGAATAAAATTATGCATTATGAAAGTTGAACAAATATATACCGGATGCCTGGCCCATGCTGCGTATTACATTGAAAACAATAATGAAGCTGCAATCTTTGATCCTTTAAGAGAGGTGCAACCCTATCTGGACAGGGCCAAAAAAGATGATGCAAAGATCAAATATGTCTTTGAGACCCATTTCCATGCCGATTTTGTCAGCGGCCATCTCGATTTGAGAAATGAAGCGGGAGCCGAAATAGTTTTCGGGCCTTTAGCGAAACCTGGCTACGAAGCAACTATCGCCGAGGATGGTCAAATATTTAAGGTTGGTAATTATAAAGTTAAAGTGATACATACTCCCGGGCATACCATGGAAAGTACCACTTATCTTCTCATTGATGAAAATGATAAAGAATACGGAATTATTACGGGAGATACGCTTTTTATAGGAGACGTTGGACGACCAGATCTTGCTCAGCATGTGGTTGCAGACCTTACTGAAAGAAAACTTGCAGGTCACCTTTACGATTCTCTCAGAAATAAGATCATGCCACTAAGCGATGATCTTATTATCTTTCCCAATCATGGAGCCGGTTCAGCTTGTGGTAAGAAAATGAGCAGTGAAACTACCGATACTCTTGGGCACCAGAAAAAAGTGAATTACGCCTTGCAAAAAATGAGCAAGGATGAGTTCATAGTGGCTGTACTTGAAGGTCTGAGCACACCTCCGGGATATTTTCCACAAAATGTCATGTTGAATATCAAAGGCTATGAAAGTTTTGATAAAGTGATGAGTCGCTCGAAAAAAGGGCTCACTCCAGAAGAATTTGAGGATTTGGCCAATACATCTGGAGCTCTAATCCTGGATACCCGGGACGCCGAAGATTTCTCAAAAGCTTTTATTCCGAATAGTATCAATATCGGTCTAAACGGAAATTTTGCTCCGTGGGTTGGAGAGATGATACCAGGAGTAGAACATCCTATTTTACTAGTTACCTATTCCGGAAAAGAAGAGGAAGCAATAACAAGATTATCCAGGGTTGGTTACGATAACGTGCTTGGATATCTGGAGGGAGGATTTAAAGCCTGGAATGATAAGGGGTTTGATCACGATCATATAGACAGGATCTCTGCAGAGGATTTCGAGAAGATGTATCTCATTGAATTTCCCGAAGTGGTAGACGTAAGAAAAGAAAGCGAGTACAACCTTCGACATGTTCGTGGAGCGGTGAATGTGCCACTAAAAGAAATTAATGAGCATCTCGCAGAGATACCAAAAGACGAGTTTTTCCTTATTCATTGCGCCGGTGGATACCGAAGTATGATCGCAGCATCTATTTTAAAGCAGCGCGGCTGGGAGACCTTCGCTGAGGTTAGAGGTGGATTCAAGGATATTTCCGAAACCAAAGTTCCCACATCTGAATATAGTTTACCGGGTGCAGTAGAGTAGAATCTAATTAGCCGGAGAAAAATAAAAAAGCTGAACGAAAAGAACGTTCAGCTTTTTATCGATCAGGAAGTTATGGTTATTTGATCTCTATGTATTTTCTTTCTGGTTTCATCGCATCTTCAGATTTATTAAGTTTCAACTTAAGAACACCATTTTTATATTTTGCTTTTACTTCCTGACTGGTGTCTACACTTTTTGGTAACTGAAGGGTTCGGTTGAAGTTAGAATAACTAAACTCTTTCCTGGTGTAACCATCCTCATCCTCCATATCTTCTGAACTTTTTTCAGCAGATACGTATAGCAGATCATCTTCCATACTCACTTCGAAATCTTCTTTTGAAAATCCGGGTACCGCAAATTCTATCTCAAAATCATCTTCATGTTCTATGACGTTCATTGCGGGAAGGTCATTCCTGGTTTTAAAGAAGTCGTCGTCAAAAAGGTCGTCCATATTAAACGCCTTGGCTAGACCGCCATTCATCCAGGGAAATCTTTTTTTTGGTGATTTAACTAGTGTCATGACTTAAATATTTTAAAGTTATACTTCAGTTTTTCCCTTGAATTTACTTCAGATTAAGGATAAAAAATATGATATAAATCAGGTTTTAAAATTTTTTAAATCAGTAATTTATGGTGTTTATGTAACCACTGTTACTTCAAGGGTTAAATTGAATTCCGAGATTTATAGAAATTAAAATCCAGCATTATGAAATATTATTTTAACAGGACCGTAAAAGGAAATTTTGACAATATCATGGATAGGGTAGTCAAGGAACTTGAAAAAGAAGGTTTTGGGGTTTTAACCGAGATCAATGTAAACGAGACCTTTAAAAAGAAACTTGATGTCGATTTTAGGAGATATCATATACTAGGTGCCTGTAATGCACCTTTTGCATATAAAGCCATTAATAATGAGGATAAGATAGGTACAATGCTACCCTGTAATGTGATACTTCAGCAAAAAACAGATGACGAGATCGAAATTGCTGCGGTTAATCCTGTTGCTTCCATGCAGTCGGTTGAAAATGATGGTTTAAAGGATATCGCTATGGAAATAGCAAAGAAGCTACTTAGGGTAGTAGAAAATGTTTAAGAAAGACGGCATATTTCAGCCGTCCTTTATGTTTTAGTTAGATACCGGACTTATCATGATATGAGCCCTGTGGGTTCCGGGATCCATAAGCCATGGCATTCCAGGTGCTTCTGGTTTTGCAGGCAAACCTGTGGACTCTGTGGTGGCATAGGGAATATAAACAGCATATCTGAATTTCCCATCCTTAAGCTCACCTGTTTCTTTGTTATAATTTTCTTCTGAACCGGAAAAAACATACAGGGTGCTTGGAGCATCCGGCATTTTTAATTTTCCTGATTTTGCTTCTTCTTCTCTGATCTTTCTTTTTTCTATTTCAGATTTTCCTTCGGCTTTAAGTTCACGTCCCCGAGCCATGAAAGGTTCCAGTTTTTTAGAATAACAGGCCACCTGTATACCTTCAAAATTTGGATCATCGGCAATACAAACTTTATTATTAGTGCCTTTTCTAAGCAGTACGATCTCACCGTCATCATTATACCCATAGACCATTGCGCCATCACGGTCTTCTTCCGGAGCAGCAAGAACTGCGGTTTTTATTTGTATTTCCTTAGGCAGTATTTCGGACTGAGCATAGATCGCAAAATTTAGAAGCAGAGCTATTAAAATGATTAAATTTCTCATTGGTTGGTTTTAGTTTGGTTGTTGAGTTTTCTCAATTATTCAGTTCATTTTAAATATAAGAATTTACATGTAAAAGGAGTATTAAAGACTAAATTCATCATTAAGCTTTGGTATAGTTACCCTCCAGTTGAAGGTCGTTTCAATTTTTACTCGTAGTGCGTCTGAAGCATGTTTCTCACCATGAATAAGGAAAACATTTTCTGGAATATTCTTTATCTCGCTGCACCATTCAATCAATTCACCTTGATCTGCATGGGCTGATAGACTTTCCAGTTTTACGATCTTCGCCTTTACCGGGAAGTATTTTCCTCTCATTTTAATTTCGAAAGCTCCTTCTTCCAGTTGTCTTCCGCGGGTTCCTTCTGCCTGGTATCCTGTTAGCAATAATCGGGTGGATGGTTGCCCAATATAATATTTAAGATAAGTAAGTATCCTGCCACCGGTGATCATTCCACTTCCTGCGATCACGATCCTTGGTTTTGTCATATCGATGATCTCCCAGGTCCTTTTGTATGAAGAGACAAGTTCAAACCGGTTTTTCATGGCTTCAAATTCACCCGGAGGAATCTTATGAAAATCAGAAAACCTGCTGAAAACCTGGGTTGCGTCTATCCCCATGGGACTATCAATATATACAGGGATTTCCGGGATGCGGTTAGATTTGAATAATTTCCATAGAATAAAAGCGAGTAATTGTAACCTTTCTACCGCAAAAGAAGCGATGAGAAGGATCCCATTATTATTGATAATATCATGGATCAATTCTGAAAGTATCTTTTCCACATTTTCTTCAGGGTGAAGCCGGTTACCGTAAGTACTTTCTAGAAACAGATAATCTGCCCAGCGCGGCTTTTTTGGAGCTTCCATCAGTAAATCTTCATTCCTTCCAAGGTCTCCGGAGAATACCAGTGTTTTTCCAGAAATTTCCAGTTCAATGGAACAGGCGCCCAGAATATGTCCAGCTCTGAAAAATCTGAATTTTACTTCAGGTGTGATCTCTATCCATTCATCCGGATTTACTTGTTCGAATAAGTTCAGACAATCCTCGACGTCTTCCAGCGTATAAAGTGGTTTGGCCGGGTGATGTTTCGTATATTTCTCTTTATTGGCCTGTTCGGCATCCTCTTCCTGTATCTTGGCCGTGTCATTTAAAATGATCTCGGCAATGGCAAGGCTGGGTGCAGTGCCAAATATTTTGCCATTGAATCCCTGATTTACAAGTTTAGGCAAATACCCTGAATGATCCAGGTGGGCATGGGTTAGCAGGACAAAATCTATTTTTGGAACATCAATTTCAAGGTTCTCCCAATTTAGAAGTCTCAATTCCTTAAGTCCCTGGAACATTCCGCAGTCTACCATAAGACGAACATTATCATTTTCCAGGTAAAATTTGGAACCTGTAACCGATCCGGCAGCACCAAGAAACTTTACTTTCAAATTATTAGCCATGATCATTGATTTTTGCAGAGTATTTCGAACTCTGATATTATTCTTTTCTTTCGATTTTCAGATACCCCGCTATGGTCCAGTAAATAGGATTTCTTTAATAGCTGACTACCCAAAATAATTCCTCTGTCCAGAAGAAACTGTTTTTCTGTAGCAGAAAGTAAGGTAGAGGTAGTTATGGGATATACTCCGTATGTATCGATGAGGTGTTTAAGGCTTTCATCTCTCGGGTGATCCCAGCTAATAAGTTTGAGACCTATACATTCGCCATAGGAGATAGCATCTTTAGTGAATTTTGTATTGGTTACGAGCCAACCCTGACACTTGTTTAATTTCTTTTCGTGCTCATAAATATCCTCAAACCGGGAATTTATATATAGAGGTATCTTGACATCACATTTTCTACCTTCCTCATTATGGAATTTACATTCTACGAGGTGCTTGTCTGATCCTTTTTTTACGATCAGGTCTATTTCATGAGTCACACACTTACCTTGCAGTATCAGGTTAAGTTCGGTATTGTAGCCGGCCATAGAGAGTACTTCAGATACATATTTTTCAAATGGGAATCCAGAAGGTCCAAGTTCATAGATCGCCTTTTTTAACCTGTACCTGGAAGCAAATGCCCCTTTAAAATCTTTAAGAAGAGCGAAGGCTCGATTATATAATTCTTTGGTAGAAATACCCTGGTACAGTTCATCGCGTATTTCATTTATAATCGAAGAAACCATGGAATCTGTAGCTCCACTATTTTTAAGGGATCTTCTTAATTTGGAGAATGAGAACTTCACTTTCTCTCCGGATGATTTAATGATTTCTGGTCCCGAATCTGTCATAGTTCAATATAAATGTATTTTTCAGGCAGGTTTCCCGAAAAGCTTTTTTACAGCAGCTTTATTTAATTCCAGGATGGTGAATATTCCCAGTATGATTCCCAGGATACCGGTAAGGCAGTTGAGAATAGCCATCACAAAAACAAAATCGTAATTTCGTTTTTCACCAATGTATTTTGCTGTTAAAAGCGTTAATATTCCAAGTACCAGCAGGAATAAGAATATAATAATACCTCCAAACATTATGATCGCACCTCCAATCCTGGCGTTTTCTTCAGTGATATCTTCTTTCTGAAAGATAAAAACACCTAAAAAAATATAAAGTAGGGGAAGAAGGCTAAAGGCGAGAGTGATAATCCCTTTAATAATATATAAGATCTTAAAGATCCTCAGGTTGTGCTCTTCAGGTTCCATTTATTTGGTTTTTATCAATCTTGCGGATTTTCGGCGAAACTTACCATCCAATTAATTCCAAACTTATCTGTTAGCATTCCAAAATAGGATCCCCAGAAAGTTTTGTTCATCGGCATCATGATACTTCCATTTTTAGAAAGGTCCCTAAAGATCCTGTCTGCTTCTTTTTGATTCTTTGCATCTACCGAGATCGAGAAATTATTTCCCTGTTTATAGCTTTTTGCCCATTCACCGCTGGTATCGCTAGCCATTAATACTGTTTCTTTACTAATGGGCAGTGACATATGCATAATAAGATCTTTTTCCTCTTCCTTAACAGGGGGCATTCCTTCCTGTGGAGGCATTTCTCCAAAGGTGCTCAACTGGGTAAACTCTCCTCCAAAAATCGATTTATAATATTCTAAAGCTTCAAGGCAATTACCATTAAAGGCCAGGTAAATATTGATTTTTGTAGCCATTATTTAAGTCATCTAATTTATTTAATAGCCTGGTGTAGGGGAAATATTCAACGAGTCAACTTCCGAATAAATAAGATATCCGGTTCATATGACTTTATAGCTGGTAGTCTGGTTATTAAATTTAATCAATAAAATTTATATGGATTGTCAGAAAACCTAATCAATATTAAAAAAAATGGGAAAAGTGGAGAGAAATTGTGTTATATCGATAATAATTTAATAATTTTTAAAAAACTGATAATCAAATTATTGTGGTTATTTATTTATCTTTATAAGGATGTATATAAAAAAGAAGATTATGAGACGTTTACTTTGTTTGCTTTTAATGTTAATGCTATATAATGTAGGTTCTGCACAAGAAACCTATCTCACGTTTGAATTTATGAAGGTTGACAACTCTCAGGAAGCTTTCTATACAGAAACAGAAGATTTCTGGGAAAAGATCCATGAGCAGAGGGTTGCCAGTGACGATATCGTGGGTTGGGACCTATGGCAATTGGCACCCGGTGGAGAGGACCAGGGCTATCAATATCTTACCGTTACAGTTTTCGATGATCCCCTTAAAATGATGAATGCCGGCGCCGGAATCATGGAAAGCGCAAAAATGGCCTATCCAGATCTTAGCGATGAGGAACTTGAAAACAGGGTGAATCTTGCCGGTAGCTCCAGAGATCTTGCCGTTAGGTTATATTTGAGAGTGGTAGATCAGGCAAATGATAATTATGAGATGAAACCCGGGATGGTTGCATCTATAGATCTTATGAAAGCGAAAGAAGGACGCTATGAGGATTATGAAAATGCTGAATCTGACACATTCAAACCATATCATAAGAGCATAATAGAATCTGGGGAAAAAGGTGATTGGCAGCTTTTAAGAGTTTTGATGCCTCAGGGTAGCGAAGTATATGCCACTCATATCACTGTCAACATGTTCGATAACTGGAAGCAGTATCTCGATTCTATGGAATTTGATGGAGGAATGACGCCAGATCTTCAGCAGAAAATGAACGATGGAATTAATACCAGGGATCTTAAATGGATCTATATGGGAACCTTAATGAAATCTGTAAGATAATTTACAATTTACATATAAAAAACCGGCCTTTGATTTAGTTTCAAAGGCCGGTTTTATTTTACTCAAAACATAAGTTCCGGATAACCTTCAGGCGATCCTTTTTTGCTTTTGATGTCTTATAGCATCTTTTACGATCCTAAAGATCTCTTTTTTCATGATCTGATATTTACTGTCAAACTCATGCATCTTGATCATAAGTTTTCGGTGCTCATGCTTATAGTCCCATTCGTTTTCATACGGTGGTTGTTTAATAAAAAGCACCTTAACCCCATTCTTATGCAAGGTCACTTTCTTGAGTAGGAGCGAAACTTCTTTTCTAAGCTCTGAAAGCTGTTCTATAAAATTTTCAGCCTTATCTGTTAGGTGAGATTCCACGATGGGAAAAATATTGTTGTTCAGAAGATTTTTGAGGAATTCAACTTCTTTCAAAATAAAATTTAACCTGGAATGCCAGATAACAGAATACTTATGAATGATTTCAGGAGATTCCCATCCATAGGCATTGGATGCTTTGGTTTTCATGATAATTGGTTTATGGTTACGAACAAATACGTAATTGAGAGGTATAGAACCTGAGAATAATCCGGCAAATTTCAAATGCCAGCGATAGGATCAAAAACTAAACTAATTTGATAGTTATATTATGCTTGAAGTTAGGAAATTAGGCTTAGAATAATCATGATTTTTATCAATTTATTACTGAAAAAATTTGGGGTTCCTAAAAACCATTAAACTACTGTGCTAAGTTCAATGATGGAGAACATAGAAGAAGAACTGGGAGAACATAGCCGCCCGGATTTGCTAAAGGCCCGGAAACAGGTGTTGGTTTTTGTTACCGGTGAGATGGATAAATACACCAATTAAAATAATATTACTCTCCTCTTCCAAAGGTGATAATAAAACCTTCCGGATCTTCAATATCGAAATCCTTCATTTTATAATCGCGGTCTTCGATATCATTTACGATCTTCACCTTCTGATCCTTACACTGCTTGTAGACATCATCTACATCATGAACAAAGATATAAAGAGCCCGATGATATCTTGAAGGTCTTATTCCATCAGCACGTTTCGTTAGATGAATACCTACGCCACCTCTCTTTACGACCGCGTAATATGGAGGTTTTCCCCATTCGAAGGTTTTCTCAAAACCTAATTTTTCAGTGTAAAATTCTATAGATTTAGGAAGGTCACTTACTGGTAAAATTGCTGCGGAATGTGAAAAGTTATTTGATTCTGGCATAGCTAGTTTTTATAACCCGGATGAACTGAGAGTTTAAATTAATATTCACTGGAAAAAGTTTCATGTGTTGAGAAATATCAGGTAGTCCCCTTTTCGTTTTTATACTTTTTAATAAGAGATTTTCAAAGTACAATCTTCAAATCATTACCTCTTTAGAAATGATAGGATAGATATTTTCTAAATCACAATTTTATAATGTAAATATATGTAAAAATCTGACAATCAGCTGTTACTGTTTTTTAAATCATGTATGTAAGAGGTTGTTAATTCCAGCAATTTAGAACGCATAATTATTTTTCTTCCACGATTTGAGGAATACCAGATAAATAAATTTTGCGTATTTTCATTTGTTCAATTTAAATACCACTTTTAGTTTGATGATCAAGTATTCTCATTTTTCTATTCTGCTCGGAATCTTATTGACTGTATTCGCTATTGGATGTAAGGATCATGGCGAATCCGGTTCTCAAAATGAGTTAAAAACAATTTCAGGCTCTTCTAATGAGGATCTGGAGAATTGGCCTAAACCTAATTCCAGAGTAGGAGGAATAGCCATGTATGAGAAATTCAATGATATTGAAACTATCTTCCGATTTAAAAATGACACAACCTATGTGATTAATTTCTGGGCAACATGGTGCAAACCCTGTATAAAGGAATTACCATATTTTGAGAAGGTTGATTCTCTATATAAGGATGAAAAGGTAAAAGTGATACTAGTAAGCCTGGATTTCCCTGAAAAGATCGAAAGTCAGTTAATTCCTTTTGTAGCAGATAACCAGATTCAATCTGAGGTTGTGGTCCTTCTGGATGGAAAATATAATAACTGGATAGATAAGGTTTCACCTGAATGGACCGGGGCTATACCCGCGACCTATATTTATAGGGGACAAAAGAATAAGTTGATTGGGAATTCTTTTAAAAACGTGGATGAAATTGTAGATGAAATAAAACCATTTTTATAAAATCAAAAACATAAAATCATGAAAAAGCTAGTTTTAATAGTAGGAGCATTTATACTCTGTTCTTTCATTGGTGGATCAATAGGGTCTAGTAACAATTTGGTGCAGCCCGTAGTTAACGGGGGTATTGAAATAGGAGATAAGGCACCAGATTTTAATCTGACGAATATAGACGGTAAAAAGTATTCTTTCGAAAATATAATGGATGCTAATGGTAAACAGCCTAAGGGTTATATTATAGTTTTTACCTGTAACACCTGCCCTTATGCACAGGCGAATGAGCAACGTCTTATAGAGCTTCATAAAGAATATGCTCCAAAAGGCTATCCGGTAGTGGCAATTCAACCACCTGATCCCGAGGTGAAATCAGGAGATAGTTTTCAGGCCATGACAGATAATGCTGAAGAAAAGGGATTCCCGTTCCTATATCTATTAGACGAGGGCCAG
>CBDTXN010000050.1:0-15383 GCA_965364455.1 uncultured Flavobacteriaceae bacterium | reverse complement strand
GGATCAAAAAGGAAATGAGGAGGTTCGCTCTGTAAATGCTGTGGTTGGTGAAACCAATGCTGGATATCTGAACGATATACGGGGACAGCACGTTAAGATAGATGACGTTATTTCAGCAATTGAAAAAGCAGGTAAAGATGTTGAAGAAGGAAACGTAGGAGCCGGTACGGGTACTATTTGTTTCGGTTTCAAAGGTGGAATTGGTACGTCCTCCAGGAAACTTCCCGAAAGTCTTGGCGGTTACACCATTGGTGTTCTGGTTCAGACCAATTTTGGTGGAAATCTTCAAATCGACGGAGCCCCGGTGGGAGAAACATTGCAGCAATTTAGTTTTAGAGACAGAATCATGGACAGCGCAGATGGTTCCTGTATGATAGTAATCGCTACAGACGCTCCATTAGACAGAAGGAATCTTAAAAGACTGGCAAAAAGAGCAATGCTGGGACTGGGTAAAACCGGCGGTATTGCTTCTAATGGTAGCGGTGACTACGTCATTGCATTTTCTACAGCCAAAGAAAACAGGATTCCTTATGAAATTGAATCAGATCTACTTGAGATAAAAGCGGTTCCAAATGACCTGATGTCACCAATATTTATGGCAGCAATCGAAGCTACCGAGGAAGCTATCCTGAATTCTTTATTCATGGCGGAAACCATGACCGGTTTTAAAGGCCGAACTATTGAAGCTTTGCCTCTAAACAAGGTACTTTCAATTCTAAAAAAATACAATGTGATACAGAAATGACGAATTATGCCTTTCTGGTTTTCTGAATAAATGCTTCCTGAAGCCTTCGGGTTATCGGTCCGCTTTCTGATCTTTGAAACACCGGTTCTTCCTGAGCGAATATTTCACTTACTGCCATAATCTGCGTGGTGGTACCGGTTAGAAATATTTCTTCAGCAGTTTCAAGTTCAGAATATAGAAAAGGCTTTTCTTTTACTTCAATTTTAAGCTCCCGGCAAATATCTATAACGATTTTTCGGGTAACTCCAGATAAGATCTCGTGACCTTCAGGATGCGTATAAACTATATTATTATTCACAAAGAAAACCGTGGAATGAGAACCTTCGGTAAATTTTCCATTTTTCACCAATAAAGTTTCATCCAGGCCTAATTTATAAGATCTATCATTCAGCATTGTATTGGCCAGGTAGGAAGTAGATTTAATATCGCAGCGTTGCCAGCGAATATCATCAGAGATCAAAAGCTTCCATTGCTTATTTTCAAAATTTCTAAGATCTACCTGAAAAGAATAAATAAGAAAAACCGGCTCTGATTGCTCTGGAAAGAAATGACTTCTTGGAGCAGCTCCTCTGCTTATTTGTAAATAAACAGCCGAATCCTTTTCGGCATAATCACTCCGTTTTACTGCATCTTCGATAAATGGAACTAACTTATCTGAATCAAAATCTAGGGAAATCTCATTCAGGCAGTATTTTAATCTGGAAAGATGTTCTTCAAGAGCAAAAACCTCCCCATCATAAAAAGGGATAACTTCATATAAAGCATCACCAAGCATAAATCCGCGGTCAAAAACTGAGATCTTAGCTTCTTCAGGCTTTAGCCAGCGTCCATTGAGGCAAACATCTTTAGGATATGACCTCCCAATTACCTGTGGTAACATTTAAGAAAAATAGTTTTGCAGTTGAACCATCCATTCCTGCTCATAATATCTAATAATACTAATTACAATAGCACCTGCGATCACGTAGGCCCAGTGGTAAAAGTTTCGTTTTACCATATAAGCACCTACAATGGCAAAAATAAGGTAAGGAACAGACAGGATTAGATTTGGTATAACCCAGGCTCCCTTAAACATGGCCAGTACTTTCATGATCACATAAAAGATGCTGTAAAAGAAAATGATCTTTGAAATTAGAACAAGGTATCTATGGGTATTATCACTCATTATAGTTTTCCGGAGTTTTTCTTCTTTTCGTTGTTTTCTCGAAATTATAGGCAAATTCCAATAATTGTTCCTCAGTAAAAGGTTTACCGATAAATGTCAAGCCTTCCGGTTTGTTATCTGAAGTATACCCCATCGGAACCGTAATGGCAGGATATTTAGCAACCGCAGCATAACCTGCATGATAATTATTAATAGAGAGAATCGCATCCAGTTCATGTTCTTGCATCGGCTTCTCAAAAAATCTGATTCCATTCATCTTCAGCGTATCTTTTATCGCTGCAAATTCCTTTTCTGTAGCTGAATCATTCACGATACCTATAAATAAAGCCTGCCCGTAAGGAGCTCTATTTAATGAATCCTGATCGTTATATTCGATAATATCCTGAACATTCTCAAAATCAACCTTCCCTGCATAGTTCTTTAGATATGCAGGAAGATCCTTATTCATATCAAGATTCAAGAGCCTGATAAAGTTTGGAAGATTTATATCCTCAGCTTCAAATTCAACTATTTCAGCCCCTGCATTTTTCAGATCATTAATAGCCCGAACATAAAGTGAATCTTCTTTTAATGTTTTTATAACCCCGAATCTTTTTCCCTCAAGACTGGTTTCTTCAATCCCGGAATAATAAACTTTATTTTGTTTACCGGCAGATTTTGAAGCAGAATCTGCGTTATCTACTCCTGCCATAGCATCCAGAAGAATAGCATTATCAATAACGTTTTTGGTGATTGGGCCTGGTGTATCCAACGTGCTGGAAATTGGAACAATTCCTCCTCTACTTAGAACTCCGATGGTAGGCTTTAATCCCACTACAGAATTGGAACTGGAAGGAGAAAGTATTGAACCGGAAGTTTCAGATCCAATGGCGACAGGAGCAAAATTTGCTGCTACTGCTACTCCACTTCCTGAACTTGATCCCCCGGTGTCGTGAACTTTTCTTCCGTACGGATTTAGCGTTTGGCCTCCAACCGTGGAAAAACCGTTAGGACATCCCTCACAATAAAAAATAGCCCATTCACTAAGGTTGGCTTTCCCAAGGATAAGGGCTCCATTATCTTTAAGTTGATTTACAATAAACGCATCTTCCGTATTATTTCCCTGAAGAGCATACGAACCTGCCGTAGTCGGCATTCCCGATGCATTTATGTTATCCTTTAATAAAACCGGAATTCCAAAAACAGGATGATGATTAGCAGCTTTATTTCTTTGCTTATCCTTTGCCCTTGCTTCCTTGATTAAATCTGGATTTAAAGAAATTACAGAGTTTAATGAAAGATCATTCGCTCTATCGTATTCTTTGATCCTGGTTAGGTAAAATAAAGCCACTTCCTCGTAAGTAAGCTTTTCCTCGTCAATCGCGCGTTGAATTTCAGGAATGGACTTTTCAAAAACCAGCGCTTTTACCTCTTCGTAAACTTCGGTAGGAAATTCTGAAAGATCTGCTTCAAAAGGCATCCAGAGACTATCATTATCAATAACCTTGGAATCTACCTGTTTGTATTCCATTTCTTCAACCTGTGTTGAATCGGTCGGAATATTCTCAGTTTCAGAATTATTTTCGGTTGTTTCGTTCTTGCAGGCAAAAAGACTAACAGCAAGGCAAAGAAGTAAGAGTTTTTTCATTAGTCTATTTAAAGAATGAGTCTACAAATTCGTATTTATTAAATACCTGTAGATCTTCAATTCCTTCTCCTACACCAATATATTTTACAGGGATTTTAAACTGATCACTGATCCCGATCACGACTCCACCTTTAGCAGTACCATCAAGTTTTGTAACCGCGAGAGAAGTCACCTCGGTGGCCGCAGTAAACTGCTTAGCCTGTTCAAAAGCATTCTGACCGGTTGAGCCATCAAGAACCAATAAAACTTCATGAGGAGCATCTGGAATGGTTTTCTGCATCACTCTTTTCACTTTGGTAAGCTCCTTCATAAGGTTTACCTTATTGTGAAGCCTTCCGGCAGTATCGATCAAAACAATATCAGCATCCATCTTTACGGCACTTTGCACAGTATCAAAGGCCACGGAAGCAGGATCACTTCCCATTTTTTGCTTGATGATTGGGACATCGGTCCTGTCTGCCCAGATCTGTAACTGATCTATAGCTGCAGCCCTAAAAGTATCGGCAGCACCAAGAACTACTTTTTGCCCCTTACTTTTAAACTGATGTGCCAGTTTACCAATGGTCGTGGTCTTCCCTACTCCATTTACACCTACCACCATGATCACATATGGTTTAGTGTTTTCAGGAATATGAATCTCTGCATCCTCACCGGTATTGGTTTCAGATAAAAGTCCGGCGATCTCTTCACGAAGTATCTTATTCAGCTCATCTGTCCCCAGGTATTTATCACGGGCAACTCTTTCTTCTATCCTGTTAATGATCTTTATAGTGGTAGCTACACCAACATCACTACTCACCAATACGTTTTCGAGATCATCCAGAACCTCTTCGTCTACCTTGTCTTTCCCGGCAACGGCCTTGCTCATTTTATCAAAGAAACTGGATTTGGATTTCTCCAGGCCTTTGTCCAGATTCTCTTTTTTCTCTTTAGAAAATATCTTTTTAAATAAACTCATTTTTTTTGGCAGGTTTAAAAACAAAAGAAGGGTAAAACCCTCTATTATTGCGGCAATAAATATACATAAAAAGAAAAAGCCGTCCAGATTAAATCCAGGACGGCTTTTAAAGATTATTTAAAATCGTTTGTGAACGATCCTTACTTTTTCAAAAAGTCGTTTACGTCTTCCGGAGCCATGATTTGTTCTACAAATGTGTAGGCACCGGTTTTCTCAGATTTAACCATTTTAATCGCTTTGGTTAATCTTTTAGATCCTGTTTGAATAGATGCTACTGATTTCTTTGCCATGACTCAATTATTTAATTTCTTTATGCACCGTCATTTTCTTAAGAATAGGATTGAATTTCTTCAACTCCATTCTGTCCGGTGTATTTTTTTTGTTTTTTGTAGTAATATATCTTGAAGTTCCTGGTTGTCCAGTAGCTTTATGCTCTGTACACTCTAGGATTACCTGAACTCTGTTACCTTTCTTTGCCATTGTGAAATATTTTTAGGTGCTGCTTAGGATTATTTCTGAAGAAATCCTTTTGCTTTCGCTTCCTTAATTACGGCTGAAATGCCTTTTTTATTGATATCTTTTAATGCAGACGTACACACTTTAAGTGTTACCCATCTGTCTTCTTCAGGAATAAAGAAACGCTTCTTCACCAAGTTGGCGTTGAATTTACGTTTAGTCTTATTCATGGCGTGAGAAACATTATTCCCAACCATTGCTCTTTTCCCGGTAAGTTCACAAACTCTTGACATTGCTCTATACTTTTCTCGTTATTTCAAAACAGGCTGCAAATTAACGATTTTTTTACCTAACAGGCAACTAATTCAAAAAAAATATTTTAGACTTAAAATAAATCCATTGAATCCTCGTTCAGCTCTTGCTGCAGCGCTATTCCGAGTGCAAAAATAAGATTTTTAATCGATATGAATCAAGGGAAAACTTAACGAATTTTTAGACTTTTATCTTCAACAGACTGAAGATCAAATATCATCTTCCATTTTCAAGATACTTTCCTGAAGCAGATTCATGGCTTTATTTACGGACTTGCCGATCACTTTTTCGCGATGATTCCCAAAATTGAATTTATAAGCTGTAACTCCATTTGGTGTGCCTATACCAATATACACCGTACCTAACTCTTCATCACTATCTCCCTTGGATGGCCCGGCATTCCCTGTAGTTGAGATAGCAAAGTCAGTATGAAATTTCTCCATAGCTCCTGCAGCCATTGCCTTGGCTACTTCGCCACTTACCACAGAATACTTATTGATTAAATCTTCAGGCACACCTAAAAGATCGGTCTTCGACTGGGTTGCATAACAAACCGCACTCCCTTTGAATGAAGCTGAAGATCCTGGCGCTTTGGTGAATTTAGACGCCAGCCTGCCGCCAGTGCAACTTTCAGCAGTAGATAAAGTCCAGTTCTTCTCAACCAGCATTTTACTAATAATCACCTCTATAGGATCATCATCTTCATAGCCGAAAATAATATCGCCAATTATCTGGTGAAGTTTAGAGATCTGTTCATCAATACGATTTTTTAAACTCTCCTCATTATTCCCTTTCGCGGATAACCTTAGTCTTACCCTCCCCAGATTTGGCAAATAGGCAAGTTTGATATCTACTGGAAGTTCAGTCTCCCATGTTTCAATCTTCTCCGCGATCGCGCTTTCACCAAGACCATATGTAATAACGGTTTTATGTAAGATCACGGGGCGAGAGTAGTTTTGCATCAATCTAGGAATGACCTCTCTTTCCATAAGACCCCGCATCTCATAGGGTACTCCAGGCATTGACACAAATACCTTTCCATTCTCCTGAAACCACATACCTGCAGCCGTTCCGTATTCATTATGCAAGGCAGTTGCCTTAGATGGAAGTAAAGCCTGGTCCCGGTTTAGATCTGAAATTGGGGTATCTATATATTTGTCAAAAAGGTATTCAATATGCTTTAATACCTTCTCATTCCTAACAAGTTTATCATCGAAAAACTCACAAAGACATTTTTTAGTAATATCATCTTTGGTAGGCCCGAGCCCACCTGTTAGAATAACAACATCTGCCCTTTGAGAAGCCTCTTTTAAAGTTTTAAGAATATGGTCACGTTCATCCTGAATTGAAGTGATCTGATGAACGCTTACGCCTATCTTATTAAGCTCTTTAGATATATAGGCTGAATTGGTGTCTATTATCTGACCAATTAAAATTTCATCCCCTATGGTAATGATCTCCGCCGTCATTCCAGCTCGAAATCTCGTTTGAGAGCCGAGGCTGCAACATCCACCTTTTTTGTGATGATCTCAGCCGCTTCCGGCACTTCATCTTTTCTACGGCCCTTCTTGGACCATGCCTCTATTATTAATATCTGATCCATAAGATTTAGACCGAAAAGCTGAAGATTTGGTTTCATTTTATGGGCGTATTGGTAAGCCAGAGATGGATTGTCATTCCCAATAGCTTCATTCATGGCCGCGACATCTGGTGGAATTTCTTCCAGAAAAGTTTGTACCACTACAAGCATGAAATCATCGTCCCCACCTGCCATTTCCTTAACCTCGTCTAGATTATAGCTACTCATTAAAATAGTTATTTAACTCGAATTGAAAACATTTTATTCTGCTCCAAATATCCTGTAAGTCGGTCTTCTGGAGACACTTTCCCAACTCCCGCAGGAGTCCCTGTAAATATGATATCACCGATCTTCAGGGTGAAATAGGTCGAAATATAAGCAATTAATTCATCAATTTTCCAGAGCATTAAAGAGGTATTAGACTGCTGAACAATCTCCTCATTCTTTTCCAACCTAAAATTAAGATCCTGCAGATCTCCCAGCTCTTTTTTGTCGAGCCATTTATTTCCAATAACTGCAGCACCATCAAATGCCTTGGCTTTTTCCCACGGAAGTCCTTTTTCCTTCAGTTTTTGCTGAAGATCCCTGGCCGTGAAGTCAATTCCCAAACCAACTTCATCATAGTATTTATGCGCAAATTTAGGCTGAATATGCTTCCCGATCTTTTTGATCTTTACCAGGACTTCCACCTCATAGTGAACGTCATTCGAAAAATCAGGAATAAAGAAAGGCTGTTTTTTTAATAAAATGGAAGTATCCGGTTTCTGAAAGATCACAGGATCCTCCGGCCTTTCATTCTTTAATTCTTCAATATGGTCAGTATAATTCCGACCAACACAAATGATCTTCATTAGGACAACTTATTGTTGAGTTTTCTAAGCTTGATTGCGGTTAGCACTTTTTTGGTATATAGTGGGAAATCGGCATTCTGGATCCAGCCAAAATATCCCGGCTCATCATCCAGAACCTTTTCTACATGTTTACCTTTATATTTTCCGAAGGCAAAAACCTCTTTTCCTTTTTTATCATAGCTAATAAATCCGGCGAAATCTGCAAACTTCTTTCGGGAACTGAAATCGGCCAGCCATTTCATATCATTTTCCAGATCTTCGTACTTGTCCAGCTGAGATTTCAACACCTCATAGGTTGCCTCTGTATCAGCTTCAGCACCGTGTGCTCCTTCAAGCTCCTTTCCGCAGTAAAATTGATAGGCAGCAGAAAGTGTACGCTGTTCTTTTTTATGGAAAATGGTTTGAACATCTACGGCGACAACATTTTTCATTTCGAAGTCTATCCCGGCGCGAAGCAATTCTTCAACTAAAAGCGGAATATCAAAACGATTAGAATTATATCCTCCAAGATCACAACCTTTAATTAGATCATGAACTTTACTGGCCAATTCTTTAAAAGTTGGCTCATTGGCTACTTTCTCATTAGAAATACCATGAATGGCAACAACTTCTGCAGGGATATCCCTCTCCGGATTAACCAGCCAGGTGTGACTTTCCTTATTTCCATTAGGAAAAACCTTTAAAATGGCCATTTCCACAATTCTGTCTTTGGAAATATTAGTTCCAGTAGTTTCCAGATCAAAAAAACAAATAGGTTTGGTAAGCTTGAGGTCCATGCGCAATATTTTATTAAGGGGTAAATATACTATAATTATGAGGTCGACATAAATAGTGTTTAGGGAATTTAATCCTGAGAATAATAATTTAAAAACCTTGTACGCCTTATCAATATTACATTATGGCTTAAAATAATTTGATTTCATATATTTAAAGCGCTAAACAATCATTAAAGGCGTGTTGAAATTCATTTCCTATTTAAGTCAGCAATCCCATATTCTAAAAGATAAGGATATGGATGCTTTATTAGCAAATTGCAGGAGAAACAATACTGAAAATGACATTACCGGTTTATTGATCTCTTACGAAGGAAGTTTTATCCAGTATATAGAAGGAGATGAAGATAGACTTGATGAATTATTTTCCCGGATAAAAAAAGACCCGAGACATACTAACTGTATTGAACTAGCCTCAGGACCAATAACAGAAAGACAATTTTCAACCTGGTCTATGGCCTACAGAAAAGTAGATGAAAAGAAAGCGGAAGAGTTGTTAGGGTATAAATCATTCAGGAAAGAAGAAGTTTTTATAGAAAACAAGAATTATAGAGATCATCCCGCCATGGGCTTACTAAACTCAATTGTAAATAATCTTTAATATAAAAAGCCGTGAAATGATTTCCACGGCTTTTATATATTCATTAAATCGAAAATCTCTTAGATCTCTCTGTTCTTATCAAATCCTTCCAGATATTGAGCAACTCTTTGAACAAATTGTCCTCCCAGCGCTCCATTTACCACCCTGTGATCATAACTGTGAGACAGGATCATTTTGTAACGAATACCGATAAAGTCTCCATCTGGAGTTTCAATAACAGCAGGCATTTTTCTAATAGCTCCAAGTGCTAATATCCCTACTTGTGGCTGATTGATAATTGGTGTCCCCATGATACTTCCAAAAGTACCTACATTGGTTACGGTATAAGTTCCTCCCTGTATATCATCAGGTTTTAGCTTATTTTGTCTGGCACGGTTCGCAAGATCGTTCACAGCTTTCGCCATACCAACAAGATTCAACCTATCTGCATTCTTGATAACTGGAACGATAAGGTTTCCATCAGGAAGTGCTGCTGCCATACCAAGATTGATGTTTTTCTTCTTGATCACCTTGGTAGCATCTTCGTTCACAGAAATATTCACCATCGGGAAGTCGCGTATCGCTTTCGCAACAGCTTCCATAAATATTGGCGTGAAAGTAAGTTTCTCCCCTTCCTTCTTCTGAAAATCTGCTTTATGCTTATTTCTCCAGTTCCAGATATTAGTTACATCAACTTCTATAAATGATTGTACGTGCGCAGATTTCTGAACACTATCTACCATATGATGGGCGATCATTTTACCCATTCTGGTCATCTCGACAATCTCATCTTCTCCAGAAACTACTGGCTCTGGTTGCTTAGGAACACCAGCTTCCATACCTGAAGGTTTGCCATTAGATTTTGAGGCTTTTGGAGGTTGGCCACCTTTATTCTCAACATAACCAAGAATATCGTTTTTAGTTACCCTTCCTTCTTTACCTGTTCCTTCAATTTTTTCAAGTTCCTCAAGGGAAATTCCTTCTTCCTTGGCAATATTTTTTACCAGCGGAGAATAGAATCTTGAAGAATCTGAATAATCCTCATTCGAAGATCCAGAAGCGGTTGCTTTCGCTACTTCAACGGTTTCTTCAACTTCAGCTACCTCAGCATTAGCCTCCTCTTCAACTGAAACTTCCTCTTCTTCAGCTCCCCCATCAACTTCACCATCAGTCTCTATAATAGCAATTGTTTGCCCAACTTTAACCACATCATCGGCCTCAAAAAGTTTTTCAACCAGTTTACCGTCTACTTCACTAGGAACCTCACTATCAACCTTATCGGTAGCTATTTCAAGCACCGGCTCATCCATTTCTATAGTATCTCCAACCTCTTTAAGCCAGCTTGTTATCGTTGCTTCTGCAACACTTTCACCCATCTTGGGTAATTTTAATTCAAATTTTGCCATATCGTTAAATCAGATGCGATTTTTGTTATACGAGTTGCGAATTTAATCAAAAAACCACTTATTAAATATTAAAAAATCAATAAAATAAATTTTTACTGAATTTTTTATAGTGGAGTTCAAAGATAAAATTCCTGCTAAAATTACGATTTCAACTACGGAATTGAAAAAGAATCAGGACTTTTTAGACTTAATCCTGTTACTCTTGGTAAGAATTTTAATCTTTCATCGAGTTTTCAAAAGGTATCCTATTTGTAATACTTCTTCCTAAAGTAACCTCATCTGCATATTCCAGTTCATCTCCTACAGATATTCCACGGGCAATGGTAGAAGTTTTAATACCTGTTCCTTCAAGTTGTTTAAAAATATAAAAGTTGGTTGTATCACCCTCCAAGGTACTGCTTAAAGCAAAAATGATCTCTTCAATTTTACCGGATTTAACCTTGTCCACTAAAGGTTTAATCGTAAGCTGAGATGGCCCGATCCCATCCATAGGACTGATCTTTCCGCCTAGAACATGATAATGCCCTCTGTATTGTCCAGTATTCTCAATGGCCATTACATCCCTGATATCTTCCACTACACAAACAATTTCTGAAACCCGGGATGGGTTCGCACAGATCTCACAAAGTTCGGTATCGCTGATATTGTAACAATTCTTACACAATTTGATATTCTGACGAAGGTTTTGAAGTGCTCCTGCAAGCTGAATGGTTTGCTCTTCCGGTTGCTTTAGTAAATGCAATACCAACCTCAAAGCCGTGCGTTTTCCTATTCCAGGCAGCTGAGACATTTCATCTACTGCCTGCTCCAGTAATTTTGAAGAAAAATCCATACGCGAATTTATGATTTTTTTGACGGATGAAATTACTTGGTGCTTAATTTGTAAATTGCCGCGCAGAACTACTTACTATGCAACCATATCAGGTCCTAATTCTAATAGCTGCCTATTTCGCAGTTCTTATCCTAATATCATATTTTACCGGACGCGGAGGAAGTAATGCCGAATTTTTCAAGGCTAATAAACAGGCTCCCTGGTACCTCGTGGCATTCGGTATGATTGGCGCTTCATTGAGCGGTATTACCTTTATATCTATTCCTGGGACCGTGGAAGCTGATTCCTTTAGCTATTTCCAGGTAGTACTTGGTTACACGGCCGGATATGCGGTTATAGGCCAGGTGCTACTGCCGCTATATTACAAACTAAACCTTACTTCTATTTACACCTACCTGGAAAGCAGGTTTGGAAACGCATCTTATAAAACGGGAGCTTCCTTCTTCCTTTTATCCAGAGTCGTTGGTGCGAGCTTTAGGCTTTTCCTGGTGGCTAATGTACTTCAGCTTATAGTTTTCGACTCAATGGGCGTACCCTATTATGTGACTGTCACCATAACCATATTATTGATCTGGCTATATACCTTCAAAAGTGGAATAAAAACGATCATCTGGACAGACACCCTGCAAACCTTTTTTATGCTTCTGGCGCTTGGTATCACAATCTATTTTATTTCGGAAGACCTTGGGTTTTCCCTTAACAATCTAATGGGTTACTTAGCCGAAAGCGAGCATTCCAGGATCTTCTTTTTTGAAGACTGGAAAAGCAAGGATCATTTTGTAAAACAATTTCTTTCTGGAGCTTTTATCGCCATTGTAATGACAGGTTTGGACCAGGATATGATGCAAAAGAATCTTACCTGCAGAAGCCTCAAAGACGCTCAGAAGAATGTATTCTGGTTTACTATCGTACTGGTATTTGTAAACTTCCTTTTTCTAGCGTTGGGAGTATTATTGACAGATTATGCCGAGATAAATGGAATCACAGAGGTTCGTGACGACCTGTTTCCGGCAATAGCCACCAGCGGAGATCTTGGATTTGCTGTGGCTATCTTTTTTATTCTGGGGCTAATAGCTGCGGCATATTCGAGCGCAGATAGCGCATTGACTTCGCTTACCACATCATTCAGTATTGATATTCTGGATATCGAGAAAAATTATGATGAGAAAAAACAGGTTCGAATAAGAAAGCAAATTCATATTGCTATCTCAATTTTACTGATTTTAGTGATGCTGGCTTTTAAATATGCAATTGCAGATAAAAGTGTTATCAATAAATTATTCCAGTTTGCCGGTTATACCTATGGTCCGCTACTGGGATTATATTCATTTGGTTTGTTTACCAACTGGAAAATAAAGGATAAACTTGTACCGGTGATCGCGATTGCAGCACCAATTTTATCTTACATCATAAGCGTTAATAGCTTGATGTGGTTTGGATTTGAATTCGGATTCTTTATCCTGATACTTAACGGACTTCTAACCTTCCTTGGCTTAGTATTGCTGAGAAGAAAGCATCACTAAGGTGCAGGCATTCTCAAAATGTATATCATTTTCCCTAAGAAGATCATATAGTTCTGGATTCTCAGTTCCAGGGTTAAAAATCACTCTTTCAGGATTTAGATCTATAATATAATCATAGTACTCTTTCTGCCTTTTTGCATTTAAATAAAGAGTAATCGTATCAATATCCTCAAACGGAAATTTTTCGGTTTTTATATCCACACCTTCAACTTCACCCTTTTTAAGACCTATGGCCACAGTTGGCTGCCCGTGCCTTACTAATCGGTTTATAGCGAGATTGGAGTATCTAGAAGGTTTTAAGGACGCTCCTAAAACGAGAGTTTTTTTGTTCATATTTCAAAGTTAAAGAAAATTTGGTGTAACAATCTATCTGATCATCAGTCTTTATTATGAGGTTCCGGACCTTGCGAGATCATCTTGTTAATTTTGATGGTTAGTGTTAATAAAGATGATCTTGCACAACCTGCATTTCTTTTTTAGAGGTGCAGGTTCTTTTTTGTCAAAAAGATTGTAACAATAAGATTTATGGGTCGTCTTTATAATAGAGGGTCATCAAAATGCGGCGTATTGCGCAAATTAATTATGCAATACAAAGTACCTTGTAATAAACATTAATCATCAAAATCAATCAAAAAATGAAACAGTTATCTCTATTTTTGTGCTTGCTAAGCACTACACTTTGCCTGGCTTTTAACGATCCTGTCGGTCAGATTTCAGGAACAGTAATAGACCGCGAACTTAAAGAACCTATCCCCTATGCAACAGTAATCGTTAACGATTCTGAAGGCAACCTCGTAACAGGAATAACTACTTCAGAAGACGGCAGCTTTTTAATTTCTGGTATTAAGGCAGGGAATTATATTTTAAAAATTCAGTTCATCGGTTACAAAACTTTTTCGAAGGAGATAAGTATAGACCGTAACAACACCAAAATTAATATTGGAGTCATTGAGATTGAACCCGATATTTCCATGCTTGAAGAAACGGTGGTAGTAGCTGAAAGAACCACTATAGAACAACGCGTTGATCGCAAAGTTATTAATGTAGGAAAAGATCTTATGACCACTGGAGCAAGTGCTTCAGAGATCATGGTAAATGTTCCTTCAGTAAATGTAGACCAGGACGGGAATATTTCACTTCGTGGAAATTCTAATGTAAGGATACTGGTAGACGGCAAACCTACTAATATGGATCCTGCCCAATTGCTGAAACAAATTCCGTCTACCTCCATCAAAAGCATTGAACTTATTACCAATCCATCAGCTAAATACAATCCTGAAGGGATGAGCGGGATCATTAATATCGTTTTGCATAAAAACTCGAACGAAGGATTTAATGGTACCGTAAATACCGGTTCTACCCAGGGAGTGAATAATCGTCTAAATGGTTCTTTAGATCTGAATTACCGGAAAGGTAAATTCAATTTTTATACAAACCTTGGAACCAACTGGGGAGACCGTGAGAACGGAGGTAATATTTTCCTTCCTGCCCAGGATGCAAGACAGGAATTCAAAATAGATAATCAGAGGGAGAACTACCTGTATAAAATTGGGGTAGACTTTTATTTGAATGATAAAAACACTCTTTCTTTTTATACCAACCAGAATAGATACTTCGGCGGTCCTGTAGGCTACATTAATTTCGATGACCTGGAAAATCCTACCAACAATTTCACTCAGACTATCGATATGAATTTCGATAATTTGAATTCTGCCTACAACCTTCTTTACGATCATAAATTCGATGAAGATGGGCATAATATCCAGGCAGAACTGGACTATAATAATTTTGAAGGTAATGAAGACACCAATGTAGACTTTGGTAATACAGATCTGGATTTTGTAGCATACCAGGATTTAGTTTTACAAGACAGAAGTAATCTTACCGCTAATATTGATTATGTAAATCCGCTAAGTAAGACAAGTAAACTTGAAATAGGTGTTGAAGCGAGAATTCTCGATACAGATAATGATTATGACACTTCAAATCCTCAATTCTCTGACGCCACTTATCAGTATGACCGTGATATTTACAGTGTTTATTCAACATTTGGACAGAACTTTGACAAATGGTCTTACCAATTTGGAGCTAGGTTTGAAAACTACCAGGTGTATGCAATCTACAACGGTGAAGAAGTGTATCGTGATGATTATGTTACCGTTTATCCTTCCGGATTTGTAAGTTTTAACCCCAGCGAAAAGAACTCTTATCAGCTGAGCTATAGCCGAAGGGTAGATCGCCCTGGATTTGGCCAGGTGAATCCCATCAGGGAAGTTGCCTCTCCAAGACTAACTGTTGCGGGTAATCCTGAACTTGATCCACAGTTCACTAATTCGGTAGAATTTAACTATACCCGAAATTTCAAAAAGAAAGGCAGTATCACTGCCGGATTATTTTATCGCAGAACCACAGACGAGATCAACC
Source organism: uncultured Flavobacteriaceae bacterium (assembly GCA_965364455.1). Taxonomy (GTDB): domain Bacteria; phylum Bacteroidota; class Bacteroidia; order Flavobacteriales; family Flavobacteriaceae; genus Christiangramia. The sequence goes on along the minus strand of CBDTXN010000050.1, from coordinate 152 downwards.
AGGTATTTAATCAGGTAGAAGATGAGCCAGGTTCAATTTTTCTTACCTATCAGAATTTTGAGAATAACGATTCTTATGGAGTGGAATTTTCCTCGAACTACAAGTTCACTAAATGGTGGAGTACAAACACTTCCCTGGAACTTTATGGCCAG
>CBDTXN010000049.1:0-15414 GCA_965364455.1 uncultured Flavobacteriaceae bacterium | reverse complement strand
TTCCTACTCCTCCGCCAACTGGCAATAATCGAAATCGTGACCCACAATTTTAAGAAATGCTTAGACTCATCATCATTTTAGCTTTAATTACAGTTTCGTGTCAGGGACAGAATAAGGAAAACAGTTCTACAGTACATACAAGATCACAAAACAAAATAACATCGGAATTTGAACTAATAAAAGCAGATAAACAAAAAGGACTGTTGATATTATTTCCTTGCTTTCCGTGTGATGCCCAAAATACATTATCTGAATTTAAGATTTCAGACATTAGTATTAATAATGGGTTTTCAGTTTTAGCTATGAACTTTAATCAGCATTTGTTTTTAAGTCCAGAAGAAAAACAGGAATTATCTGAAAAGTTGGAGAGTATAATTTCTCAAAACAATCTACCTAAACAAAACATTTTCATAGGTGGATTTTCAAGCGGTGGAAACGTAAGTCTATTAATCAGTAATTACCTGGTAAAAAATAAAAGTGAAATTCAACCAAAAGGAGTATTTATTGTTGACTCTCCTATTGATCTTCTTGGACTTTATAAAACCGCTCATAAAAATTTGCAATTGAACTTTTCAGAACCCTCAATTCAAGAGGCAACCTGGATAAAAAACTTCTTTGAAGATCAGTTCGGTAATCCTGAAAAAGGAATTACGAATTATGAAAAAAACTCACCTTTTACCCTTGAAACCAAGAATATCGAGAATCTGAAGGAACTTAAAAATTTAAAACTCAGATTTTATACCGAACCAGATTTAAAATGGTGGCAAGATAACAGGAAGAACGATTACCAGGACTTAAACGCCTACTACATTAAAGAACTATCTGGAAAACTAAAATCTGAATTTGGTACTAAGGATATAGAGCTTATAGAAACTGAGAACAAAGGATATCGGTCTAATGGTGAAAGACACCCACACTCCTGGGCAATTGTAAACGAAGATGAATTAGTTGAATGGATGACAGAGTAAAACTGTGGGCAACAAACTTTAATCTCAAAAAAGCGGCAGCGGAGCTGATTCACTATTTTCCCCTTCCTCTCATTCTAATTATACCAGTCGAGTCTAAATTCATATTTTATAATATGAAATCAGATAAAATTTATTTCTGACAAAAATATGTTATACACTGGTTAACAAATATTTAGGTGTTATTTTTGCACCTTAATACATTCAAATTTCCAAAAATGATATCTCATCCAAATTCTGTTATTAGTTTCCTCCCAGAAAGTTCTATCAGGGAAATTCATCAGCTTGATTTTGGAAACATTATTTTCCTAGATAAAACCATAGTTACCGAATTAGATGAAGGAATCGTTTATAATTGGGAAAAAGGCACTCAGGTAATAAATTTAGCTGAGAATTATTTTGGGAAGGATTTTTATGTGAATTATATGGCTAACCGTATCAACGAATATTCTGTAGTTGCCCAGGACTGGTCTAAATTTTTTGAAGAAAACAGGAAGCTGCGAAGTTTTTGTATAGTAACTCATAGCGCTACCGGTACTACCAACATACCAATTGAAAGACTATTTTATAAAGAAGGTAAAATCATGCATTTTACAGATCTCGAACTGGCACTTAAATACACCGGAAACCTACCTTCTTAATTATCTTCAGGAACTCTATATTTTCCTTCATAAGAAATTGGAGCCCTTTGATTAGAAACTATCCTCGTGCGGGCTTTTTCATTTGGATATAAAGTTACCGTAAAATTCATTTCCTCTCCGTCCTTAACCCCATTAACCTTCAGGTCTATATAACCTTTATCTTTATTTTCTTCTACCTCATAATCCCTTAAAGGGCCTTCGTATATTATGCCACCTTCAGCACCATAGTTACCACCAGCATGTCTAACTCCAAAATAAGGGAGAAATACATCTACACTGTCATTCTTAACTATTATATGATTAGGGTTTCCTATGAGATTAATATTGTTCGCATTATTGGGAAACGCCCAGCTATGCTCCACTTCAAAATCTCCCGCTGCAACTATTTCCTCCAAATCTCCAAAATCCTGTGGATCCAGTATGGAATTTGATCCACCACAGGACATAAGAATTGTGCTTGCAAAAAGAAAAAAAGCAAGCCCGGAAATTTTGCGGCTATACTTATTCAAACAAGATTGTATCATAATAATTTTTTTCTAATAGATAATTTACAAATTTCTTTGAATAAGATAATCCCTTAGAAAACAAATTACCTATTGCTCGCTAACTCTTTGTCTTTCCTCCTCTGCTCCCGTTTTTCTATCTCGTGAAGATTTAAGCTTTTTATTACCAAAGCTTCTGGAATAGGTTAATAAGAACGTGGGTGCTGAAAAATCTAAATAATTCTGGGTTTGAAGATCCAGTTCCCGATTATCAATTCCCCACCTAAATTCATTTGAATCAAACATATCCTGAACGGTAAACTTCAGGGTACCACCATTTTTACCTAACTTTTTAGAGATTCCGGAATTAACCGCATATAATGCATCATATCTTGCCGTACCAAAAAAACCTTCACTGGTGTAAAATCCACTTAATTCTGCCGACCAGGTTTCAGAGATTTTGTAGGAATTTGAAATATTTACAAATATGTTTCCAATACTCAATTCTATTGGTTCCTCGTTATAAAACCCTCTCACATTCTGCCGTACATAAGTGATATTATTCTGCATTCGCCACCAGCTAAAAATTTTCCAGGGGAACCCCAGGGTAATTCCAAAAGTTTTAGTGTAATCGAGATTGGTGGCTTCAAATATCAACCTTCCGGTTTCTTCATCTAGCCTTTCCTGGAAATTGGCAATAGTTGAATTCTCATTGGTATATTCAAAAGCTAACACGGCATACCTATAATTTATACTATATCTTACTGCATTAGAGATGGACGGCTGTAAAGATGCATTTCCGGATATAAACGTATTCGGATCAAAAAGAATTACGAATGGTGCCAGATCATTGAAGGTTGGCCTCGTAATTCGCCTAGAATAACTCAGATTCATACTAAGGGTATCATTAAAATTATGGTTTAGATATACAGTAGGAAATAATTCCCCATATTCTCTGTCCACTGCTCTGCCCTGCACGTCTGTATCAAGTTTTGTATCTGTATACTCATACCTTAAACCGATTTTAGCTCCTGTTTTGTCATTAAAAGAATATTCTGCGCTAAAATATCCGGCGTATATATTTTCATCAAGATCACTCTTGTTGGTTAGCGAAGGATCGGGTACCCAATTATTATCTATGAGATATTCAACGGCTACATCGTTCTCTAATCTGTTATTAATAAACTTTAAGCCGGTTTCCAATTTTAGATCCTCACCTGGCTTCACACTATAATCCAAAGCTCCTACGAATGTATTAATAGGTGTGAGTTTTGTACTGCGGGTAAGAGTATCAGCTTCAAAAATTAAATTTTCATCGAAGTAAGAATTAAGATAATCGTTAGGATTATCATCTATATAATAGAGATAATCCAGATTAAAATCCAGGGACTCATCTTCAGAGAAATTATGAGAAATATTGAAATTGGCTCCAAAATGCTTCCAGTAATTTATCTCTCTATTTTCAAGGAAGATATAAGATTCAGGAACTCCATTCCTGTAATTAATATTTTCATTCTCAGCATCCATGCTCCAGCGATTGCTGTAACCATTTAGCAATATTCCAATAATGGTGTTTTCAGAATGCTGATAATCCAGGCCAGTTCTTAAGTTATGATCTCTTTGTTTGGGATCCCGATCTGAAAATGTATAGCTTCCTACCCTATCACCATTTTCAGTATACTCACGGGAAAGTTCAAAGATCTGGTCTGTCTCGTCTAAATTAAAAGAGTTATTTCCGAATAAATTGAATTTCCCTTTTCGGTAATTGAAATTAATAGAGTTTGTAGTCACAAAAGCATTACTATAGCCAGCAGAAAGGGAGAAAGATCCATTCAATCCTACATCTGTCCTTTGTTTTAATACAATATTTATGTAACCGGCATTTCCTTCTGCATCCAGATTTGCAGGTGGTGTGGTAATTAATTCTATGCTAACAATATTATCTGCATTCATCCCGTCCAGCATCTGAACTATTGAAGAAACTGGAATATAAGAGATCTTATCATTTATCATCACTACTACCCCCTCCTTCCCTGCTATCGATATACTGTTACTTTGCCGGTTTACGAGCACTCCGGGTGATCTTTCTAATATCTCGAGAGCTGAGCTTCCGGCCGAAACAATACTATTCTCGACATTTATAATCATCCTGTCCATCTTCTGCTGATACAAAGGCTTTGTACCCTCGATCTGGACTTCATCCAGTTCTTCCTCTGTTAAGATGAGTGTCTCGATTTGGATATTGGAATCCAGTGTGAATGCTGGCGAATAAGTAGATTCATAGCCAACCATACTGGCCATGACCAAATAACTACCTTCAGGAATTTCTGAAAATACGAAACTACCATCTTCCAGGGCTATAGCTCCTTCTACCAGGCTTGAATCTGTTGGTTTAATTACAAGAACATTTGCAAAGGACAGAGCCTCTTTATTACTCATTGCTACGTCCCCCGAAATAGAATAATCCTTTTGAGCAAAAATATCGTTGAAAACGAATAAAAGCAGTGTCAAAGTAATCGTTAACCTACACATTTTCAGATAGTTATTTACAAATATACAGTTTTAAATAACTACCTGATTTCAGCATCTTTATTTACAAAACAGGCATAAAAAAATCCAGTATTTTTAATACTGGATCTAAAATATCATGGGTTTTACAACTAATCCTACTTTTTCTCGTCATCATCAGATTCACTTATAGAATCCAGAGTTTCCTGAATGGTTTCATCCTCCTCTTTAGTAACGCCTTTTCTATCTTTCTGGATTTTTAAATTCCCATCTCCATCTTTTTTCAACTTTTCATCTTTCTCATGAAAATTTGAAGGTCTTGCAGAGTTCTTCTGCCAGTCTGTTTGCTCGTTATTTTTATCTTCCGCCATATCTTAGGTTTTTACCTAAGGTAAGAATTCAAAGATCTGACGAACGGCTATTTAAAGATCATTTAACAATGAATTAGGGCATTTTCACATTAAATACAAATGCTCGGTATTTGAGCAAGGCCACAAAAATTGAAGCACCTAAAGCATTACCCGTTAGGGCTATCACCAGCGTTTTTAAATAAGTTAGAAAGTCTATTTCTGGTGAGACTAACATCCCGGCAAAGATCTCGATATTTCCAATAATACTATGGTGTAGCCCGGTGAAACCCATCACAGCTGTGATAATGTAAATGATAAGAATTTCTGAAGTCGTTTCCCTGGAAGATGTTACCAGCCAGCTAAGTAATCCCATAAGCCATCCGGCAAGCATTGCACTAACCAGTATGGTGAGTATGTCATAATCAGCAAAATGTACTCCTATCTTCGCAATTACTTCAGCATCAAATAATCCCAGGTTTGGACCAACCCAGGATAGGGTAAGAGCAATCAGGATTCCGCCTAAAAGGTTTCCAAGGATCACTACACCCCAGATCTTAAATAAGCTGAGAACAGATCGCTTATTACTTAGTACCGGTAAAGTTAAAAGCGAAGTTTGTTCCGTAAATAATATGGATTGCCCAAGTACTACGAGTATGAATCCAATTGGGTATACAAAAGCAATCAGCTTAAATAACGTTTCCTCTTCAACCCTGCCCTGAAAAAAACTAAAAACAGAACAAATCATTAAAAAACTGAAACCAATTTCCAGTCCGGCAGTAAAGGAACTTAATAGTATACTCCTGGTACTGCGATCGTAGGTTTCACAACCTTCAACGATCTGCTCTTTCAGGATTTCACCATGAGTCTTTGTTCTGGTCTTATCCTTAGATTCAGAATTTTTAAGTTCTTTATCTACTTTCTCCTGGTCTTTGTTCTTTTGATCTTTTTCTGAATCCATCCTTTTCTGGTAATAGCACCCTCTAAAAATAAAAAATCCGGGGAAGTAATTTCCTCCGGATTCAATTAATACTTTTCTTTACTTTTTAAACGTGTAATTCTTCTTTACTTACCTGATCCCATATTTTAATTGCCTCATCCCGGCATAACTGAATCATTTTAAACTCAGTGTGTCTTTCATCTGAATTGGAGGCGTAATACATGTCGCTATATTTAAACCCGTATTCTTTAGCATCTTTTGCAGATGCACCGAAATAAATATAGTCTATATCTGCCCAATAGGCAGCACCAAGGCACATCATGCATGGTTCACAGCTAGTAAATAATACACAACCTTGTAAATTCCGGGTTTTTAATTTTCTACAGGCTCTTTGGATAGCCCGTAATTCGGCATGCTGGGTACAATCACCTTTGCATAATACCTCATTTCGGGATTCTGCAATAATTTCATCGCCTCTGGTTATTACTGCACCAAAAGGACCTCCATTATCCATATCTCTACCTTCGCGAGCTAAACTTATAGCTCTACTCATCATCTTCTTCTGTAAATCCTTTATTTCCATAACATTTTCAAATTACGGATTTATATATGGCTCAACTACTATTTCACACTATTTCGGTATGGATTAAGCAGATTTTAAGTTATGAGTAGAAAAGTCTAAAAATAGTCCTAAATGTTTGCCAATTCTAGCCTTAGGGCTTGGAGACCCGATAGGAATTAGGTTAATTTAAATAAATTAAAAGAATAATATATGGAAGCTATTTTTGAATTTGTGAACATAGACAGAAGTGAAAACCTTGAGGCTTTTACTCAGAAAAAATTAGATAAAATTGAAAATAAATATGATTGGGTTGTAAGAGCGAATGTATATTATAAAAGAGATGAAAATCAAAAACCAAATGGTTATATAACCGAAATTAGATTAAGCGCTCCTGGTCCTGAAATTTTTGCACAATCTAATGAAAATTCTTTCGAAGCATCTATTGCACAAACAGTAAGTGATGTTGAGAAACAATGCAGCAAAAGAAAGGCTAAAATGAGCACGCACTAAGAAACTTGAAATTGATTAAAAACCCCGTTTAGAATTATCTAAACGGGGTTTTTATTTTCAAACCTACTCGAAGTTATTATGCTTTTAAATCTTCTTCTTCAAGTCGGTCTTTAAATTCATTGATAATTCCTCCTTTAAGCAGTACATCTATCTGGCGATCACTCATAGAATGTTTGGTTTCAAATTCTTCTTTTTTACCATTATCATTCTTTACAATAACCTTGATATTATTGCGATTTTTAACATCGTCGCGAAGGTTTCTCAAGTAAACATTATCTCCCTGCTCAATTTTATCATAATCAGCAATATCGATGAATTCTAAGGGTAGGATTCCAAAGTTTACCAAATTTTGCCAGGCTATTCGAGCGTAAGAATTTGCAATTACGGCTACCTGTCCCAGATATTTTGGAGCGATGGCAGCGTGTTCCCTACTGGAACCCTGAGCATAATTATCCTTAGCTACTACAATATGTCCACCATGGATATCTTTGGCCTCCATAGCCCTATCGTAAAAACTCTCGTCGATTACTGTATAAGAATATTTGCTTATTTCAGGAAGGTTACTTCTAAAAGGAAGAACCTCTGCACCCGCCTTCAGTATCTCATCAGTTGATATATTGTCACCCATTTTTAATAGTACCGGCACGCTATATTTTTCCTGCATTGGCTCTATATAAGGAAGGGATTTAATATTCGGACCTTTTTCAAGTTTGATATTAGTCCCATCTTCAGGTGGAGCAACTAGCATTTCAGTATTTATGATCTCAATCTCAGGATGCTCGAATTTTGGGTATTTCATATTGTATAGCTTTTCGAGATCCCTTGGATCTGTGATCTTTCCGGTAAGTGCAGATGCAGCAGCTGTCTCAGGGCTACATAAATGCACCTGATCATCTTTTGTTCCTGATCTATCAGGGAAATTTCTTGGCATAGTTCTTAAACTAATTGTTCCTGAAGCCGGAGCCTGCCCCATACCTATACATCCCATACAACCGGATTGATGGAACCTTGCTCCTGCTTTAATTAGGTTAGCGAAGGCCCTGTTATCGATCATGTTCTGGATCATTTGTCTGGAGGTAGGATTTATATCAAAAGAAACATCGTTGTTAACCGATTTGCCATCAACTATAGCACCTGCTATCCAGAAGTCTCTTAATCCAGGATTAGCTGAAGATCCTATAACTACCTGACTAATTTCTTTTCCTTCCACCTCTCTTACCGGTACTACGTTACCGGGACTAGTAGGAAGGGCGATCAAAGGAACAAGTTCATCTAGAATGATCTCATCCTCAAAATCATACTTACAACCTTCATCAGCCTTTATCTCTACCCAGTCATCTTCACGTTTCTGGGATTTTAAAAATCTTTTGGTTTCTTCATCACTAGGGAAAACCGTGGTAGTTGCGCCCAGTTCGGCACCCATATTTGCAATTACGTGACGATCCATGGCACTTAGATTCTTAAGGCCATCTCCGTAATATTCAATCACCTTTCCAACTCCGCCTTTTACATCGTATCTTCTAAGCATTTCCAGGATCACGTCCTTAGCGCTCACCCAATCGGGAAGTTTACCGGTTAGTTTTACCCCCATAACTTTAGGCATCTTAACAAAGTAAGGTTGCCCGGCAATAGCAGATGCTACATCAAGTCCACCGGTTCCTATAGCTAACATACCAAGAGATCCTGCAGCTGGGGTATGGCTATCTGACCCTACCATAGTTTTTCCCGGCTTACCAAATCTTTGCATATGTACAGGGTGGCTTACTCCATTACCCGGCCTGCTATACCATAGACCAAATCTTTGGGCTGCAGAGTGAAGGAATAAATGATCATCGGCATTTTTAAAATCGGTTTGTAAGAGGTTATGATCTACGTATTGTACGGCAACCTCCGTTTGGGCTTTTTTCAGCCCCATTGCCTCCAGTTCAAGCTGAACTAATGTTCCGGTTGCATCTTGAAGTAGAGCCTGATCTATTTTGATCCCGATCTCTTTTCCCGGTTCCATTTCTCCTTCTAAGAGATGTTCTTTGATTAGCTTTTGTGTGACGTTGAGTTTTGACATAGTTGGAAGTTTTAAACTTTAAATTAGCAACTTTTGCAGGAAGAACTCCCCCATTTAACAGAACCTTAGCCTTAAACAGGAATTTTTTAATGCAATAACCAGTATTAAAAAATAATTAAGATCCTATTTATTAAATTGACTCCTCAATTATTAAATAAAATTAATTCACAGATGAACCCTATTGTAAAAAGAGCGATTGTTGGTGGAGTGGTTTCAACCATAGTTATGGCCAGCGGTACTATCATTCTCGGGCAAATTTCCGGGTATAAGGCTATGGAACTTTTAAAACATTCTATGTCTGGAATCAATATGCTGTGCAATACAGTGATCCTCGGTTCTACAACAATCCTGGCCCTTATGCTTACTTTACTTGGGCTAAGCCGATCTACAGCTTCCAGGTTCCCTAAAAGACATTATAAGGATGTTTTAATAATCGCTAAATCTGACACAATATTAATAGTTGTAGCCGTAATTACATTCTTGATGCTAAACTTACCTATAAGAGAGTCTGAAAGTGTTGGAACTTCCTGGTATGAGACTATATATTACGTAAGCCTTAGTATGGCATCCTTTTTAGGCGGAGGATTTATAGCCGTTGTTATGATGCTCTACGGAACCATTACTAATGTGATACTAATAGTGGGATTAGGTAAAAAAGATCATCCGTTGATATCAGACGAAGATGCGGAACAAGCTGAAGAGAAAGATAAAGAGATAGAGGAAGAAAAAAATAAAAATAAGCGTGAGGAACAAAACGCATGATAAAAAAAGGGCTCTTTAGAAATAATCATCTAGCGGATCTACTGAATTCAAGGTAATCATGGCCAGATGACAAGCTTTCTAAACAGCCCTCGGTAATTTAAATCTATTGAATCTTAACTTTTACCAAGCTTATTCAAAATATCGATCTGCTCCCCTTCTTCCAGGTTAAATCCTGGTTTTCCTTTTCTAGGAAATAAAAAGCTGAAAGGAGTATCAAAAGCAGCCCAACTTTCTGCCAGGCCAAAATCATTATTTTCATTCTTCTTTTCCGGACGAATAAAAGTATTCAATTCAGAATCGTAGTCAGATCCTACAGCATCTTCTCCCGGGAATAGCATTCCGTCATTTATCTCAGTATAAAGAACCACAGAAGCTCCCTCGCTTCCAGGCAGGTCAAATATATTTATATCAAAACTGTCCAGAACTTTATCTTTTCCAGTTATATCTTTGGTTTTAAAATCATCTTTAAAGTTATTTCTTGGATGCGCATAAATTGGAGCGCCACCAGCATCTTCAGAAATGGTTTTAAGATCTGCATAAGCCGATTTTAAAACTGCATCACAGGTAATCAAGATTCCCTTAATATTATATCCCTCTTCAACAAGTTTTTTAACGGCATCCTTAGAAGATTTTTCTACAACATCTATTAAAAGCATATCTCTTCTATTAAGGTGCCTTATGGCGTATCCCTGGTTAAAAACACCATTTTCCTTCTCTCCTTTTATAATAAAAGTATCAGGAATCAATTTCAAAAATTTGCCTGTCTCACCCTGTTGAATGAACTCAGCCGATTGGCTATGAATCACCTCCATCTTATCTACTGTCTTCATATATAATTGATTTTAATATTGATCAATGAAGATACAAAAGAAGCCTCTAGAGGTCAAACCAGTTTTTAAATGTTTAACTGCTTTTAGGAGTTAATTAACGGTATGACGAAAGCTGTAAATTTTCCATGATGACTAAGTGAGACAGGAACTTTTTCAAATGTTTTTTTACATACTAAAGAAGGTACACCATTCTCATTTTTAGAATATGAAAATTTCTTTCCCCCGAAGCCTGATATATTTTCAAGATCTGTAACAAATTGTTCAGGGCTTACTTTTTCAGTTGTATAAATCCTTTTATATAAATGATCTGAATCTGAATAGCAATGAATGTAATCTGCAGTCAAATCAATAGATAAAAGATAAATGGAATTATCAACATGAACTTCCACTTTCTCCTCTGTAAGATCATAGAGGCATTTAAAAGAGATAGGATTTATCTTCCTGGATAGATTTTCACTTCTCTGGTGTGCTTTATATGCGGCTTCTTTCATAGACCATAAAGTCCATAGAACAAGATCTGGATCCTGCGAGGATTTTATGAGTTCTTGTTCTTCATGGCAAAAAACCTTTTCCAGGTATCTCTGGTTTCTAAATTTATTCTGTGATTTAACCAGATGGAGATCGATGATATCATTCCCGATCACTATTGTTTAATTTTTCTCTGAATAATAGATTTCGCATCCCCTACAGTTAGCATGCCTTCCATCGAATCATTATCGATCTCAATATTGAATTCGTCTTCGACATCCAGAACAACATCTACCAGGTTCGCTGAATTTATTTCCAGATCTTTTATAAAATCTGTCTCTTCTTTAAAATTTGTTAATCCCTCCATCCTTTGCACATAAGGCTTTACGATCTTTTTCAGTCTTTCTAAAATTTCTTTTTCGCTCATAAGTATTTCAGGCATTAAATCTTTTAAAAATAACTATTGCGTTCACGTCCCCAAAACCAAAACTAGATTTATCTAGAACATTAATTTTATAATCTAATTTTCTTTTCGGAATCCGGTCTGGGTTGATCAAATTTATTATTTCAGGATGCACATCTTCGCAATTAAGATTTCCGAAAATATACTCATTTGAAATCTGTAATGCAGAGGCTACACATTCAATTGCTCCGGAAGCACTTAAACAATGACCGGTCATACCTTTCAAGGAATTGATATATGGGAAATCTCCACCTTTTCTATTTAAGGCTTTGGTCCAGTTGTGAATTTCTACAGAATCTCTAGTTGTCGCCGTTAGATGTCCATTTATAACATCAATTTCTGATGCCTTTACTTCTGAATTTTCAAGGGCTTTAATAATGCACCTTTTTACAGCTGCATTATTAGCGGCAGTCATACTGCCTTCTCCCCTTTGGCCACCACTATTTACTTCTCCGCCTAAAACTTCACAATAGATATTTGCTCCCCTTTCTAAGGCTGAATCCAGATCTTCAAGTAGAAGTGCTCCTGCTCCACTACCGGGTACAAAACCTGATGCCTGGGCACTAAAAGGTCTCGATGCCTGGATTGGATCATCATTATATTTGGTTGGTAAAATTCTCATGGCATCAAAACCACCCCAAACGTAAGGACCATGGTCACTACAACTTCCTACCAGCATTCGTTTTGCTTTACCATTATGAATTCTTTCAAAACCTATTAATAAAGCTTCAGTTCCTGTGGTGCAGGCAGAGGAATTAGTAGTAACCTGATTACCACATCCTAGAATTCCACCTAAATAAGCACTAATACCACTGGCCATAGTTTGAACTACGCTTGTGCTCCCCAAACGTCTTGTTTTGCCCTCATCAATAAGGGTAATGGCCTCTCTGAATTTATCAACTCCCAGGATACCTGTCCCAAATATAATTCCGGTATCCCAATCAGGGATTTCATTTTCCTGTATCTCCAGGCCAGCATCATTCCAGGCATCTGTGCCTGAGATTACACCGTAAATTATTCCACTGCTATTCAATCCACGTAGTTGGAGAGGAGTAAAGTATTGATTTAATAATTCTTCTGATATTTCCGGCTTCCCTCCTATCTGGCAGCTGAAATTCAATCTTTCGAGTTCAGGAAAAAACTGAATACCGCTTTTCATTTGTTGTAATGCCGCATCAAAATTCTTCAAGCCAACAGCATTTGGTGCTGCAACGCCCATCCCCGTGATCACTACCCGTTTTTTCATTTAGTCTTAGCTTTTTCTTTGAGGATCATCCCGGCAACTGTTCCATGGCAAATCAATTCATTTTTTGAATTGAGCATTTTCACCCGGCATTTCAATTTATTAAATCTGAAGTATTGTTTTTCTGATTGAACTGTTACCGTCTCACCCGGATAGACTGGCCTTATATATTCAACTTCACTGGAAGAAAGAGCAATTTTGGGTTTGCTGTAATTTTGACCTTCCCTGTTTAAAAGATAGATGCCTAGTGAAACAACTCCTATTTGCGCCATACATTCGGTAAGGATCACCCCGGGAGTAACCGGGTTATTCTTAAAATGACCTTTATAAAAGTCTAAATCTGAAGTGAATTTAAAAGAACCAACTATCGAATTGGAATCGACCTTTTCGATCTTATCAACAAAAAGAAATGGAGCGGAGTATGGTAATTGTTCAAGTATTTCCTGCATTTACATCAAATGTTCTCCACCATTTACAGGAATGATCGTTCCGGTAATCCAGCTGGCTTCGTCTTTACTCAATAGATAAACAACATTGGCAACATCGTCTGGCACCGTAAGTCTTTTAAACGGATTATGTTTCAAGGCATGAACCCTAAGGGTTTCGTTTCCAGGTATCATCTGGAAAGACCTGGTAACGGTGATCCCGGCCTGTATGCAATTGGCTCTGATACCGTGGCGAGCAAATTCCAGGGCCATGCTTCTGGTAAGCGCTTCCAAAGTTACTTTCGCAGCAGAAACCGCGGCATAGTTTTTCCAGGCCTTTTTGTTACCATCACTCGTAAAGGAAATAACCCTGGCATCTTTGGCAAATAAACCATTTCTGAAGATCGCCTGTGTCCAGTCATATAAACTTAAGGCCATCGCATCTATGGTAAGTTGAAAATCCAGGTTTTCGAGTAGGGCATCCTCCCCTATCATGGGTTTAAGATTTCCTTTGGCGATACTATGTAATAAGGTTCTTATTTTGCCATTTTCTCCGAGGAGAACTTTGATCTTTTCAACCAATTCTTCCCTACTTTCCTTTTTTACCGCATCGGCATTAAAACTTTCAAATTGTACTCCGGAGTTTCGAATATCATCGAATGCTTCTTCAATATCCGGAATTTCACTACGCCGATCTCGATGGATTATGATTATATTCATTCCATGTTTAGCGAGTTTCTTTGCGCTTGCGTAACCAAGGCCACTGCTACCGCCAAGAATAAGCGCCCAGTAATTCTGATCTTTAAAATCTTCTACCATTCTATTAAAATTCGTTGTGCTGAAAAACCGGGACCAAAACTGAGCATGATTCCCTGTTCTCCTGCAGGAATATCTTTATTAAGAAAACGCTCTAGAACATATAGAACCGTTGCGCTACTCATATTGCCGTACAAGCGTAAAACTTCCCGGGTATCATCTATATTCTTTCCTAAGTTACCAAAAAGATCAGAAACCGTCTGTACAATTTTTCGCCCGCCTGGATGGAAGATCAAATGGTCTACATTTTCTATAGATGTCCCGTATTTCTTTAAAAATGGATGTATGATTTCAGGAAAATGTTCTGAAATAGTATTAGGAACTTCCGGATCAAGGATCATTTGCAAACCGCTATTCTTTAGGTCAAAACCCATCAAATGAGTCGCATCATAAAAATGGTACATTTCCTCTCCAATTATTTTGGGACCTACATCTTCTTTTTCTGAAGATAAAAGAACACAGGCGGCTCCATCACCAAAGATGGCTGCACTAACCATATTTGCCATGCTGAAATCGTCTAATTGAAAGGTTGCCGAAGGGCTTTCTACGGCTACTACAGCTGCACGCTTTCCCGGGTTTGCTTTCAGAAAATTATAAGCATAGATCATTCCTGAGATTCCCGCAGCACAACCCATTTCTGTAACCGGAAGTCTTGTAATATCACCTTTTAGTTTTAATTCATTGATAAGATAAGCATCAAGAGAGGGTATCATAATTCCTGTACAACTTACGGTTATTATATAATCCAGGGAGCCAGGTTCCCAGGAAGAATTTTTTAAAGCTTTTTGAAGGACTAAAGACCCTATTTTCTTCACTTCCCTTACATATATGTTGTTTTTATCTTCAAAAGAAGTGGAAGTAAAAACTTCTTCAGGAGACATAATAGAATATCTTTTATCAACTCCTGCACTTTCGAATATCTTCAGGATCTTTCTTCTATATCTATCTTCCTGTTCTGAAAGCCATTCTTCCACGAAAGGGAGAATATCTTTGGTTTCCCTTGAATAAGCAGGTAATTCTTTTTCTGCACTAACAATTTTTACATTCATATAATTAGTTATGCTTTTTTATGATCCATTGATACCTGAATGCCCATTTCCAGTTTATGATATGTGAATTACCGGGGACCTGTTCACGATATTTTAATAGGTCTGATCTTTTAAACCCTCTTAGGATAGAAGTTAGACCATCTTTCCTGGCAATTTCATTATCTACAAAAACAGAACAAAATGCCTTGAATAGAATATAGGCCGAGTTACTTCTATGCAGATCGTTGATCACTACTCCTAGTTTTGACTGGGAATAGAACTGATTTAATAAGTTAACTATCTGTTCATCTTTGAAATGATGCAAGGTTAGCGTACAAAGGATAATATCGAATTCGAGAACC
>CBDTXN010000048.1:0-15437 GCA_965364455.1 uncultured Flavobacteriaceae bacterium | reverse complement strand
TAGAACTTAATTACTTTTTAGGAGGATAACCCTCCAGTGCTTTAGACACTATTTTATCAAATTGCTCTTTTTTTGATACTGGATCTGCATCAAATCTAAAAGGACTTTCAACCACTGCCTGCCAAACCAACATATCCCTTTCCACATCAATAAAGTCAAAGGTCAGTCTTAAGTAGGTATCCATTTGCCCCACAGGAATACCTCCAGACACCCCTACGCCAACATTACCTCCACCTCCACCAAAACCAACTCCAACACGACTTCTATTATCCTGCTGAAATTGTTCAGTATAAACATTAACATATACACCGGGATCGGTAGATACAAGGGAAAGACTTTTTTCCTCCATTGCAGATTTGAGACTTTCAATAAGCCTGGATTCATCTAACTGACTCAGGCCAGACCTAAAATCAGGAAATAAAGAATAAGTAGAATATTGGCCAAAATTGACCTCCTGATCATAATCATATACTGCCTGAGGTGCGTTACAGGCAGTAATGAAAAGAATAAGAATTGAATATTTGAAGATTTTCATAAACCGATTTTTACTAAAAATAAGCAAAATCGATTCGGAAGTTTATAGCTTTAACAGGATTTAAACAGGCTGTTTATTAAGCATTTGCCATAATTTATCCTTCAATTCGGTTAATCCCATTTGAGCTACAGAAGAAATAAAAATGTAAGGAAGTTTTAATTCTTTATCTAATTCCAAGGCCATTTCAGCTTTTAATTCCGCATCCAGAAGGTCACTTTTAGAGATCGCGATCAACCGGTCCTTATCCATCAATTCAGGATTATAACGCTTTAATTCGTCTAAAAGAATATCATATTGTTCTTTAATATTTTTAGCGTCCGCCGGAATTAGGAATAGTAGTGTAGAATTTCTTTCAATATGTCTAAGAAATCTGTGCCCAAGACCTTTACCCTCTGCAGCCCCCTCAATAATTCCAGGAATGTCAGCAACCACAAAGGTTTTAAAATCCCGATACTCTACAATCCCAAGATTTGGCTTTAAAGTAGTGAACTCGTAATTGGCAATTTTAGGTTTCGCTGCAGTAATTACAGAAAGTAACGTAGATTTCCCGGCATTTGGAAAACCAACAAGACCAACATCTGCGAGCACCTTTAATTCAAGCGTAATATCAACCTGTTGCCCGTCTACTCCAGGTTGAGCATACCTGGGAGTCTGATTGGTAGAACTCTTAAAATGCCAATTTCCTCTACCACCCATTCCACCTTCAGCAACGATAAATTCCTGGCCATCTTCGGTGATCTCTTTAATGATCTCATTCGTTTCAGTATCCCGGATCACTGTTCCTAAAGGAACTTCAATATATTGATCTGAACCCTGGGCACCAGAGCTTCTCTGTTTACCACCATTTTCTCCGTGCTCAGCTTTTACGTGACGCTTAAATTTTAAATGGAACAACGTCCAGAGATTCTTGTTTCCCTTTACAATAACATGACCTCCACGGCCACCATCACCGCCATCGGGTCCACCCTTGGCAATATATTTTTCCCGGTGTAGATGAGCAGAGCCCTTCCCTCCCTTTCCAGAAAAAACATGGATCTTTACATAGTCAACAAAATTCCCTTCAGTCATTATATTTTTATTTCATTAATTCGTCGATCACTGCGCTTAACCTACCCGTGATCTCTTCAATCGTACCTACACCATCAACACCAAAATACTTATCCTGAGCCTGGTAAAAATTCTTTAGAATGGCAGTTTCATCATAATAGACCTTGATCCTATTTCTTATTACAGCCTCATCGGCATCATCTGCCCTTCCAGAGGTTTTCCCTCTTTCAAGTAAACGCTCAACCAGGATCTCATCATCAACCTCAAGTGCGATCATCGCATGAACTTCGGTTCCTTTTGATTCGAGATAAGTACTCAAGGCTTCAGCCTGAGCCTCGGTTCTTGGAAATCCGTCAAAAATAAATCCATTGGCGCCTTCATTTTTTTCAACTTCAGCATTCAGCATATTAATAGTAACCTCATCTGGCACTAATTGACCCTTATCTATAAATGATTTAGCACTAAGACCCAATTCCGTTTTATTCTTGATATTATACCGAAACACATCTCCTGTTGAAATGTGAATAAGATCATACTTCTCCTTTAAAATTGTAGCCTGAGTTCCTTTGCCTGCACCTGGAGGGCCAAACAATACTAAGTTTGTCATTTTATTTTCTTTGCGTTTATATACTTGAGTTAGATTTCGTCCTAAACCATCGTAGTCCAGGCCATATCCAACAATAAATTTATTTGGTATTTCAATGCCTCTGATCTGTACAGGAACATTCTTCTTATAAGCTTCAGGCTTAAAAAATAAAGTTGCAACCTTATAACTGGCCACCTCAGCATCTTTCAGGATCTGATCGAGTTCAACCAGGGTATTTCCTGTATCCACAATATCCTCCAGCAGAACAACCTGACGATCTTTAAGTTCTTGATTTAAACCTACCAGGGTTTTTACATTTCCTGTAGTTTCAGTTCCCTCATAAGATCCCATTTTCACAAAACTCACTTCACAATCATCATTAAATCTTTTGATTATTTCAGAAGCGAACATAAAAGAACCATTTAAAACTCCTATAAATACAGGTTTCTGGCCGGCATACTCCGAATTTAATTCTTCTGAAATTTTCTCTATTGCATTCGTGATCTCCTCTTCTGAAATATAAGGCTCGAATTCAAGATCATGTAGTTTTATCAAAACTGTCAAATTTTAAGTGGCAAAGATAAGGAATCTCGATAAGCCCAACAGTCCGATTTCTTACTGAATATGTATGGCAGGAAATTCGAATAAGTTATTTTTGCCAAAAGCCTATTGAACTTATGGTAAATTATTTCTCTTCAGACTTTAAACTAGCCATCCTAGGGGGAGGCCAATTAGGAAAAATGATGTTGTACGAAACCAGAAAGTACGATATTCAAACTCTGGTTTTGGATCCCAGCGAAGAAGCTCCGTGCAAGATCTCCTGTAATTATTTTGAGCAGGGCGACCTAATGGATTATGACACAGTATTAAATTTTGGTAGAAAAGCAGATGTGGTCACTTTCGAAATTGAGGGAGTAAATGTAGCTGCTTTAAAACAGCTGGAGGCTGAAGGAATAAAAACTTATCCTTCTGCCAGCACTCTTGAAAAGATCCAGAATAAGGCAGTGCAGAAAAGGTTCTATAAAGAAAAAAATATACCAACGGCAGATTTTAAGGTTTTTGAAAATATTCAGGATCTAAAATTAGCCGTTGAAAGGAAAGAAGTAAAATTCCCTTTCGTATGGAAAAGTGCCACTGGCGGATATGATGGAAAAGGTGTTTCAGTAATAAAAAAATCAGGAGACCTGGAAAAGTTATCTGATGGTGAGTGTATCGCTGAACAATTGGTGCCATTTAAAAATGAACTGGCCGTTATCGTGGCCAGAACACCATCTGGTGAAATGAAAACTTACCCTGTGGTGGAAATGGAATTTCACCCAACTGCAAACCAGGTGGAATATGTTATATGTCCCGCCAGAATTGAAGATGAAGTTGCTGAAAAAGCCAGAGATACTGCAATGCAGGTATCGAAAGCCTTTGAACACGTTGGCTTACTTGCCGTAGAAATGTTTCAGACTGAAAATGATGAGATCTTGATAAATGAAGTTGCTCCAAGGCCACACAATAGTGGCCATTATAGTATAGAAGCTTCGTATACCAATCAATTTGAACAGCATGTTCGTGCTATTTTAGACCTTCCGCTGCGAAATACCGATAGCAAGCTAGGAGGAATTATGGTAAATTTGGAAGGCGATGAAAATCATGAAGGGGAAGTTCTATATGAGAATATAGAGAAGATCATGAAAATGGATGGAGTGACTCCTCATATCTATGGAAAGAAAATTACCAGACCTTTCAGAAAGATGGGGCATGTAACCATAGTAGACAAGGATATCTCTCAGGCCAGAAAGGTGGCGGAAGAAGTAAAGAAAAGCATTAAAGTTATCAGTAAAAAATAGATTATAATGGGAAAAGTAGCAGTAATCATGGGCAGTACAAGTGACATGCCTGTTATGCAGGACGCCATAGAAATTTTAAAAGGTTTTGATATAGAGGTGGAAGTAGATATTGTATCTGCTCACAGAACCCCAGAAAAGCTTTTTGAATTCAGCAAAACTGCTCACGAGAATGGGATTCAGGTAATAATTGCCGGGGCTGGTGGTGCAGCTCACTTACCAGGAATGGTAGCCTCTATGTCTCCCCTACCTGTAATTGGGGTTCCGGTTAAATCCAGAAACTCTATCGACGGATGGGACTCTGTACTATCTATTCTTCAAATGCCCGGCGGAGTACCTGTAGCTACCGTGGCTCTGGATGGCGCGAAAAACGCAGGAATATTAGCCGCACAAATTATTGGATCTTCAGACAAATGTGTTTTGGATAAGATTATCCTTTACAAAGAAGGACTGAAACAAAAGGTTATCGAAGGCGCAAAATCAATTAAAAATTAAGAAAGGCCGCTAATGCGGCCCTTCAAGTAGTAAACTATTTAATCTGTAAAAATTATTTATTAACCATTCTAAATATTTAACCAGAACTTTGTAAACTACTTTATCTAAAAATTGTTCTTTTGACGTTTTTCGATGGGCTAATTTATCAAAATTATCTTAAAAAGAATCATTTGCGTTAATTAAATGTATCATTAACGTTAAATAAACATCAGACTACATGAATCCTCAGAATATATTACTCACAGAATTTGAATATGCCCCATTCTCTAAAATTAAAACAGAGGATTATAAACCGGCAATTTTAAAGGCCGTGGAGCTGGCGAAGCAGGATATAGATAACATTGTTAATTCTGAAGACGACCCTACTTTTAAAAATACGGTTGAAGCTCTAGAATTTTCAGGTAAAAAACTGGACAGAGTTACCAGTATTTTTTTCAATATAAATTCTGCCGAGACAAACGAAGAAATTCAAAAAATCGCTCAGGAGGTTTCTCCTATCCTATCTGAATTCAAGAATGATGTGATCCTTAACAAGGAACTATTTAAAAGGATCAAAGAAGTTTTTAAACAGAAAGACTCTTTAGATCTAACCGCAGAGCAATCAACACTTCTTGAGAAAAAATATAAAGCTTTTACCAGGAATGGTGCTAATCTACCGGACGAAAAGCAAAGTGAATTAAGGGAAATAGACAAGGAACTGGCCAAACTAAAATTAAAGTTTGGGGAAAATGTTCTTGCTGAAACCAATAAATATGAACTTCAGGTTAATGATGAAACCAGACTCAATGGTTTACCGGAGAGTTTTAAGGACGAAGCAAGATCTGTAGCTAAAGCGAAAGAAAAAGAGGGCTGGATCTTTACGCTGGAATATCCAAGTTATATTCCATTCATGAAATATGCAAAAGACCGGGAACTCCGAAAAGAGTTATCCCTGGCTTTCGGATCTAGAGGATTTCATAATGATGACCTCGACAACCAGGAAAATGTATTGAAAATTGCCAAACTAAGATATAAAAGAGCAAAACTTCTCGGTTTTGACTCTCATGCTCATTTTGTACTGGAAGAAAGAATGGCCGAAACTCCTGAAAAAGTTGATTCTTTCCTGGAAGAAATGCTGGAAAAAGCAAAACCTGCAGCAGAAAGAGAATTCAAGGAACTTGAAAATTTCGCCAAAGATCTTGACAAAATCGACCAATTACAGAAATGGGATGCTGCATATTATGGAGAAAAATTAAAACAAAAACTTTTCGATCTCGATGATGAAAAACTGAAACCATTCTTCAAGTTGGAAAATGTTATTGAAGGGGTTTTCACAGTTGCTCAAAAACTTTACGGTCTTAATTTTAAAGAAGTACATAATATTGACAAATATCACCAGGATGTAAAGACATTCGAGGTAACTAATGAATCAGGCGAGGAAATCGCTCTCTTTTATGCCGATTTTCACCCCCGACCGGGAAAAAGAGATGGAGCATGGATGACGATCTATAAAGATCAATATATCCTTGACAATAAAAATGAGAGACCACACATTTCTATTGTATGTAACTTCACAAAGCCGACAGAAAAGGAGCCTTCATTATTAACCTTTAACGAGGTAACCACTCTTTTCCATGAATTTGGTCATGCTTTACATGGTATGCTTGCAAATACAACGTATCCAAGCCTGTCAGGGCCTAACGTATATTGGGATTTTGTAGAATTACCGAGTCAGGTTCTGGAGAACTGGTGCTACGAAAAAGAATCATTGCAACTTTTTGCCAAACATTATAAAACCGGGGAAGCTATACCTCAGCAGTACATAGAAAAGATAAAGGAATCGGCTAATTTCCTTGAAGGAATGGCTACGTTACGACAACTGAGTTTCGGAATGCTGGACCTATCCTGGCATGCAGCGAATCCTTCAAATATTGAGGACGTAAAAAAACATGAAGTAGAAGCATTTGAGCCTACCAGGTTATATCCAGATGTACCTTCCAATTGTATGAGTACGGCCTTTTCCCATATTTTCCAGGGAGGTTATTCCGCAGGATATTATTCATATAAATGGGCTGAAGTCCTGGATGCTGATACTTTCGAATATTTTACTGAAAACGGTATCTTCAGTAAAGATATCGCAGATAAGTTCAGAGAAAACATACTTTCAAAAGGCGGAACAGAGCATCCTATGGAACTTTATAAACGTTTCCGTGGGAAAGAACCCAAGCCTGATGCCCTATTGAGAAGAGCCGGTTTGATCTCTAAATAGCTGAAAACAGTCGGCCTATCTAGAAATCTTATCTTTTCTATAACTATTGATAGATATACTTTTCCTAATTTTGATTAGAACCGTTTTTTCTAGATCATGCCAGCCAACACACTCGACCCGAATAAGTGGGTTGATAAATACTCAGATTACCTCTTTAATTACACGATTGTTCGTGTGAACAATCGCGACGTGGCTAATGATCTTATTTCAGAAACCTTCCTGGCTGCATTGAAATCTGCCAAGAATTTTAAAGGGGAAGCCAGTGAAAGAACCTGGTTAATTTCGATTTTAAAGCGAAAAATCATAGATTACTATCGCAAAATCAATTCCAGGAAGGGAAAAGCCGAAGTCAAGATCAATTATTCTGATGACTACAATGAAGGCGAGTGGCTGGAGGAACAGGTAGCAGACCAGTTTGACAAAACTGCAGAGGATGAAATGGAGAATAATGAACTTGGTTTAGCCATCCTTGAATGTCTTGATTCTATAAATGAAAAACACGCAGAGATCTTTAAAAGAAAAACAATTGATGGTGCAGATACTGAAGCTATTTGTAATGAATTCAATATCACGCCGTCTAACCTCTGGGTTATTATACACAGGGCCAGAACTGCGCTGGCTGCTTGTTTAGAAAAAAACTGGTTTTAATTATGAGTAAAAAAAGTAAGCTTTTTTTTATTGATTGTTCTGAAGCAGCTAAGTGTTGTGATAAATCTCAATATGATGAGGCTAATCTCCTAGAAAAAGCAAAGTTGATGTTGCATCTGGCTTTTTGCAATACCTGCCGAAAGTTTTCAGACAAAAACTCTAAACTTACCCACCTATTAAAAAAATCAAAACTGGAGACCTGTTCTGAAGAGAAAAAGAAACAGTGGCGCGAACAAATTAAAAAGGAATTTGCGGAAGAACGTACCTGAATATAAGGTATATCCCCAAGTAGAATACTGGAAGCGCTTCCACCCAGAAGGAAGCAAAATACTTACCCTGATCTCTCCCAGAGATCCACAGGAAAAACCCTGTAACACCAAGCATTACCATCATGGCCAAAAATTCTGTAGAATTGAATGACTTTTGAAATAGTTCAATTGAAAAAATCAGAAATATCAAAATACTCCCAAATATCCGGGTGACCGATACACCAAGTTTCTGAGGAATAGTTCCCAGTTCTTCATTATCAAAATCAAGGTCCCTAATCTCAAAGGGAAGCGTAAGTACAATTACCAGGAATAATCGCTGCAGGAAGTCCAGTATTGCTTCAAACCCCAAATATTCCCCGGCATTTATCAATGGCAAAACCACCGTTGAACCACCCCAAACTATCGCGATAATAAAGATCTTAATCCCGGGGAGACTCCGTAAATTTTTGCCTCCACCAAAAAGCGGAACAGCATAGAAAAGAGTAAAAATACCCATGATCCCACCGGCAATAATAACCTCCAGACTTAATTTTAAGGTGAAATAAATCAGTGCAATAAAGCAGAGAAGGGAAAATACCTGTATGATTCTTAGATTTTTAGCAAGGCTTAAATGAAAAAGTTTTGCTATCCCGGCATACTTCACAAAATTGTATCCGGAAACAGAAGCGAAAAAAATAAAAAAAAGAAAATTATAATCAATCTCAAGATCATGTTCAAAAATCGTGATCAAGGTAAAGGCAACAACCGCCAGAGAAACGTGAATGCTACTATTTACATATAATTCAAAAGCATTTTTCAAATACTTCATGCTACGAAATTACATATAAAATCATACTAAATAATTAAGAGCTAAAATCTTAACAACTGTATACGCCTAAACTTTAAAAAATTAGCTTGAAATTATGTATTTTCGCGCCACGAAAACACAACTATTTATTTTAATGAGAACAGATTCTTTCGCATTACGTCACATCGGTCCTAAAGCTGAAAATCTTCAAGAAATGCTGGAAACGATCGGCGTTGAGTCTATAGAACAATTGATCTATGAAACTCTTCCTGATGACATTCGTCTTCACAGTCCTTTAGATCTTCCTAAAGCGATGAGTGAAAACCAGTATGCCGAGCATATTAAAAAGCTTTCTGAAAAGAACAGGGTTTTTAAGACTTATATCGGCTTAGGTTACCACCAGGCAATTCTTCCTGCGGTAATTCAGCGTAATATTTTAGAAAACCCGGGTTGGTATACTGCCTATACTCCATACCAGGCTGAAATTGCCCAGGGTCGTTTAGAAGCTTTACTGAATTTTCAAACCATGGTAAGCGACCTTACTGGGATGGAAATCGCAAACGCCTCTTTACTTGACGAATCTACTGCTGCTGCCGAAGCTATGGCATTACTACATGCCGTACGTGACAGAAAGCAAAAGAAAGAAAATGTAAATAAGTTCTTTGTTTCTCAACAAACACTACCTCAAACTATTTCCTTAATGGAAACCAGGGCGAATTTCCTCGGAATTGAAATGGTAGTTGGCGACCATGAAGAATTTGATTTCTCTGAAGAATATTTCGGTGCTCTTGTTCAGTACCCAGGAAAGTTCGGACAGGTTTTCGATTATGCTGAATTTATTGAAAACTGTAAGAATGCCAATATTAAAACAGCGGTTGCAGCCGACATCTTAAGCCTTGTAAAACTTCAGGCGCCTGGAGAACTTGGTGTAGATGCTGTAGTTGGAACTACCCAACGCTTCGGGATCCCATTAGGTTATGGAGGCCCTCACGCTGCCTATTTTGCAACAAAAGAAGAATACAAGCGTAATTTACCAGGAAGGATCATCGGTTTAACCAAGGATCTTGATGGTAATAACGCCCTTAGAATGGCTCTACAAACCAGGGAGCAACATATAAAAAGAGACAAGGCAACTTCCAATATTTGTACGGCCCAGGTTTTACTAGCGGTAATGGCAGGAATGTATGCGGTATATCACGGACCAAAAGGCCTTGAATATATTGCTAATATCGTTCATGCTTCAGCCGTATCTTTAGAAGATAAACTTAAAGATTTAGGTTTTGAGCAGTTGAACTCTGCTTATTTCGATACGATCCATGTAAAAGCAGATGCTACCAGGCTTAAGGATATCGCTGAAAAGCATGAGATCAATTTCTTTTATCCAGATGCTGAAAGTGCATGTATTTCTATAAATGAAACTACAACTACAGACGATCTAAACGCGATAGTTGCCGTATTTGCTGAATTGGCTGAAAAAGAAAAGTCTGAAATAACTGAACTTTCAGAAAGATCTGCAATCCCACAAAGTCTCGAAAGAAAAACAGAATTCCTAACGCACGAAGTTTTTAATCTTTACCATTCAGAAACTGAATTGATGCGTTATATCAAAAAACTGGAACGCAAGGATCTCTCTCTAAATCATTCCATGATTTCTTTAGGTTCATGTACAATGAAACTTAATGCAGCTTCTGAGATGCTTCCGCTAAGTAATCCGCAATGGGGAAATCTTCACCCATTCGTTCCAGTAAACCAGGCTGAAGGATATCAAACGGTATTAAAAGAACTTGAACACCAGCTTACTGAAATAACCGGATTTTCAGCTACATCTCTGCAACCAAATTCTGGTGCACAGGGAGAATATGCTGGATTGATGGTAATTAGAGCTTATCATGAAGCCAATGGAGAAGGACATAGAAATGTATGTTTGATCCCTTCCTCTGCTCACGGAACCAATCCTGCTTCTGCAGCAATGGCCGGAATGAAGGTTGTGGTGACAAAGGCTTCCGAAAATGGAAATATTGATGTGGAAGACCTTAGAGAAAAGGCTCTGAAACATAAGGATAATTTAGCAGCCTTAATGGTAACTTATCCTTCTACACATGGGGTATTCGAATCTGCGATTCGTGAGATCACAAATATCATCCATGAAAATGGTGGTCAGGTCTATATGGACGGTGCAAATATGAATGCGCAGGTAGGATTGACCAATCCGGGTAGGATTGGAGCTGACGTATGCCATTTGAACCTACATAAAACCTTTGCCATTCCTCATGGAGGTGGTGGACCAGGAGTTGGGCCTATTTGCGTAGCAGAACAATTAAAACCTTTCCTTCCGGGGAATCCTATTATCAAAACCGGAGGTGATCAGGCCATTGGTGCAATTTCATCTGCTCCATGGGGTTCGTCACTAGTATGCCTTATCTCGTACGGTTACATCAAGATGCTTGGAACTGGCGGACTTCAGAAAGCAACAGAATATGCTATCCTGAATGCTAACTATATTAAAGAAAAACTAAAAGGGCACTACAAAACTCTTTACTCCGGAGAAAGAGGAAGAGCTGCTCATGAGATGATCATTGACTGCAGACCTTTCAAAGAAAAAGGAATTGAAGTTACAGATATAGCAAAACGATTAATAGATTATGGTTTCCATGCTCCTACTGTTTCATTCCCTGTTGCCGGAACAATGATGATAGAACCAACGGAAAGCGAAAGCAAGCCTGAGTTAGATCGTTTCTGTGATGCACTGATTTCTATACGTCAGGAAATCGAGGAAGTTTCTTCCGACGAACCTAACAATGTATTGAAAAATGCACCTCATACCATACATATGCTTACTTCAGATGAATGGTTATTGCCTTATTCAAGAGAAAAGGCAGCTTACCCTTTAAGCCATCTTCACGACAATAAATTCTGGCCAAGTGTTAGAAGAGTTGATGAAGCCTATGGAGACAGAAATTTAATGTGTACCTGTCCTCCAATTGAGGAATATATGGAAGCCTAGAATTATAAAAAATTGGCAAAATGAAAAACCTGTCAGATGGCAGGTTTTTTTTCGACCAAAAAATTATATATTTTAAGCTGCTATTAACACTATTTATCTAAATTGTAAATTTAACAACAAGAACGTCAGATGAATTGCAAAATCACCGGAACGGGAAGCTATATTCCAAATGTCGTAACAAAAAATGCTGACTTCGATCAACATGAATTTTTTAACCTTGACGGTTCAACTTTTCCCCATGATAACGAAACTACTATAAGAAAATTCAAGGCTATTACGGGCATTGAGGAAAGACGTTATCTGGATGAAAATCTTACCACTTCAGACATCGCTGTTATTGCGAGTCAAAAAGCAATTGAAAGCTCGGGAGTAGATCCGGAAACACTGGATTATATTATCGTAGCTCATAACTACGGTGATGTAAAATCCAATTCTATACAAAGCGATACGGTTCCTAGCCTGGCTACAAGGGTTAAGGCTCATCTAAGGATAAAGAATCCAAAATGTGTTGGTTATGACCTGTTGTTTGGTTGTCCCGGCTGGATAGAAGGAATGATCCAGGCGCAGGCATTCATCAAAGCTGGAATGGCAAAGAAATGCCTGGTTATAGGTGCTGAGGCACTATCCCGTGTAGTAGATAAGCATGACCGTGACTCCATGATCTTTTCAGATGGAGCAGGCGCGGTTATCCTTGAAGCTTCTGAAAAAGAACAGGGTATCCTTTCTCACGAATCTGGTACATTTTCTTTTCAGGAATCTGATTATATCTATTTTGGAAAATCCAATCATTCCACCGCTCCCGAAGACATCAAGTACATTAAAATGCACGGTAGAAAGATCTATGAATTTGCATTGGTGAATGTCCCGAAAGCAATGAAGGAATGTCTTGAAAATAGTGGAAAATCCATTAAGGATCTTAAGAAGATCTTTATTCACCAGGCCAATGAAAAAATGGATCACGCCATAATCAAAAGATTTTATAAGCTACATGGTATGACACCTCCAGAAAATGTGATGCCAATGACCATTCATGAGCTGGGGAATAGCAGTGTGGCTACTGTTCCTACCCTATTCGACCTGGTACAGAGAGGAAAAATAGATAATCAAAAGCTTGAAAAAGGCGATATTGTGATGTTTGCTAGTGTTGGTGCGGGTATGAACATCAATGCGATCACCTATCAGATCTAAAATGTACGAGAATACTTTTCCCGAGAAGCGCTATCAGAAAACCCTGGAATTTTTAAAAGAGCAGGTTCCCCCACCGGCAAAAATCCTGGATCTGGGAGTAAAAAATCCATTTTCTGAGATCATGTCTGAAAATGGCTATGAGGTCACCAATACTTCCGGAGAAGATCTTGATGATAATTTTTCTGCAGTAAATAATGAAGAATATGACCTGGTAACAGCTTTTGAAATTTTCGAACACCTGCTCGCTCCATATAATATTCTTAAAGAGATCAAAGCAGATAAGATCATTGCCAGTGTTCCTCTAAAATTATGGTTTTCTCCTGCTTATAGAAGCAAAACCGACAAATGGGACCGACATTATCATGAATTTGAAGATTGGCAATTCGATTGGTTATTCGAAAAAAGCGGTTGGGAAATAAAGAAAACCCTGAAATGGACTAACCCGGTAAATAAGATCGGTATTCGTCCTGTTCTAAGAAAGTTCACTCCGCGGTACTACGCAGTTTACGCAGAAAGAAAGTAGGCGTCTTCAGCTAAAATTCTATATTAGCAGAGCACAGAAAATGTGAATTCCCTTGAAGATAGATATTGTCATTCCAGCTCACAACGAAGCCAGTTTTATTGGAGAAACTCTAAATTCACTGGTAAATCAAAGCCTTAAACCGAATAAGATCGTGGTGGTCGATGATAGTTCTACCGACAACACTTCTGAAATTGTAGAAAAATACACCTCGAAATTTCCATTTATTGAGTTGGTGAAAAACAATTCTTCTACTGAACATGCCCCGGGCAGCAAAGTGATAAATGCATTCTATAAAGGATATTACAAACTCGAAAATGACTTTGACATAATCTGTAAATTTGATGCAGACCTGATTTTTCCTGAGAATTACCTTGAAACCATAGCGCGTTATTTCGATTCTGATCCAAAGGCAGGAATGGTTGGTGGATTTTGCAGCGTCCAAAGGAAAAATAAATGGGTACCCGAAAACCTGACCGGGAAAGACCATATTCGAGGAGCATTGAAGGCCTACCGGAAACACTGCTTTATCCAGATTGGAGAATTGAAACCTGCAATGGGCTGGGACACGGCCGATGAGCTTCTGGCACGTTTTCACGGCTGGAAAGTGATCACTGATGAGTCATTACTTGTAAAGCACCTTAGACCAACGGGCATGAATTATTTTGAGCATTCAGGCCGTAAACAAGGCGAAGCTTTCTACAGGTTACGTTATGGTACTGTTCTTAGCCTTATTGCCTCTGCAAAACTGGCAGCCATGAAAATGAATCCGTTCGCCTTTCTTCATTATACTTCAGGATACTTTCAGGCGAGAAAGAAAAAACGACCTTTTCTAGTTTCAGAAGAAGAAGGTCGTTTTATAAGAAAATTACGCTGGGCGAATATTCGTAAGAAAATCGCCTGATTTTTAGTTTTCAAGAAATGCTCTCAGAGGTTTTCCGGTTGCCGCATTAGGGAATGAGATCCCAAGCATCGCTGAAATAGTTGGAGCAATATCGGGAATTGTAGTATACTCGAAAGAACTTCCCTTTTTTATCCCCTTTCCGAAAAATAATAACGGCACATGAGTGTCATATGAAAAACCACTGCCATGAGTGGTTCCCGTTTCAGGAAAAACAATATATCCGGGATCCATTACATAAACCACATCCCCACTTCTTTTCTGATTAAACCCATTCTCGATCAAATTCCCAACTCCTTTTTCCATAGACCCGCTCTCTAGCTGTTTCCTTGTAAAGGTTCGATATATATTATCTTGTTGAAGTAAAAAGTGAGCGATTTTACTCTGAATTTCATCAGCATCGATATTCTTTTTATTTAATTCTGAATAATTCAAAAACACCTGACCGTTAGAGATATTTTTAATTAACTGATCTGAATTGAATTCTTTTGAAACAAATTCATTCGTCTTCATAATCAAATCAGAATCCTTAAAATTACCTGAAGGGATCTTTTTTGAGCTCAGGTAGGAAGGAACATCCACTGCACCGTGATCTGAAGTAAGAAAAACTGTGTATTCACCTTTACCTACGGTTTGATCCAGGTATTTAAAAAAATCAGCCAGGGCCAGATCTAATCTCATATAGGTATCCTGAACTTCCTTAGAATTAACACCAAAGTTGTGGCCAACATAATCTGTACTTGAAAAACTTAAGGTCAAAACATCTGTAATATCATCCTTTCCCAAGGATTCACCTTCTATAGCAGCTTTTGCAAACTCAGCTGTAAGATCATTACCAAACGGAGTTGCCTTGATAAGCTCATAATTGCCATTTTGAGGAGCTATTTTTTTTAGTTCATAAGGAAAGGAAGCCGTCTCCATTCCATTAAACCCACCTTCAAAATCATTTTCATCAACACCACTTTCTGCATAGCTTTCAATATTCTTTAATGGCTCCCAAGTTTTCAGATAGGATTCAGCTATATCAGATTTATTAAAATCCTTTACCCAGCCTGGAAGGTCCTCCATATAATAAGTACTGGAGATCCAATTGGCTTCAGTTCCGCCAGAAAACCAATAAGCTGCATTGGCGGCGTGGCCGGCAGGTAATATTGCACCGCGATCTTTCAACGCTACACCAATGGTCTTCCCTTTCATTTGAGTATGCAGTCTGTTCTCATCACCAAAAGTGGTAGACATCATTCTTGCAGGTGACATTTCCCCCGCTCTGGTTTCTGTTCCTAAAGATTTAACCGAAGCATCTGAGGCACAATAAACAAATTGATCTTCGAATTTGTTATACCAACTGTTGCTAATAATCCCGTGATTAACCGG
>CBDTXN010000047.1:0-15553 GCA_965364455.1 uncultured Flavobacteriaceae bacterium | reverse complement strand
GCCTCTGAAGTAATACTAGAATTGGCATTATCAGTAGCCCTTGCGGTTATAGCATAAATGTTTTGAGGTACGCCGATCCAGTTAAAACTCCAGCCATCAATGCCATCGTTGTCAACGCCAAGAAGATTAGTTCCTTCGAAGAACTCAACCGATACAATCTCCCCATCTGGATCTGAAGCATCTGCTGTGATAATAATATCTGCAGGTTCAGTAAATATGGCGTTATTCAATGGAGAAGTAACTGAAATTATCGGAGGCGCATTGCCCGTTTCATTTACACTTACTGTTATTACCTCCGAAGTTGCTGTGGCCAGGTCATTATCTGTAGCAACAGCAGTTAGTTTATAATTACTGGTTACCACTCCATTCCAGTTGATACTCCATCCGTTGCTGGGATCTGTATCTATACCTATAGAGTTTGCACCTTCAAAGAATTCAACCGAAGTCACATTCCCATCTAAATCTGAAGCCTCAGCCGTAATTAAAATATCTGCCGGTGCTATAAAAACTTCGTTTTGAATAGGAGAAGTAATAGATACAGTTGGGAGTTCATTAATTGGTTCTGTAACACTAATATTAATATTTTCAGATGTGGTTGAACTATCCTCATTATCTGTTGCTACTGCTGTTAAGGCATAATTACCAGGTAAAACTCCCAGCCAGTTCAAGCTCCAGCCATCATTGCCATCGGTATCAACACCAAGGGAAACCGTCCCTTGAAAAAATTCTACTGAAGCAATATTACCATCAAGATCATCTGCCTCTGCCGTTATTAAAATATCTGCCGGAGAGATAAAGGAATCATTCTCTAGAGGCGTTATTATAGATACTGTTGGAGCCAGGTTTGAAGGTTCTTCATCTGTATCAAAAACAACATCTACCCAATAATTGCTTGAGAGATAATTTTCATTTGGAAAAGCGGGAGATGCGGTGTACCTGTATACCCCATTAGGTCCGTCATCGCCACTGGCTAACCCTGTTACTGGTCCGTTTAGAATTGCCTGATCGAACCCTTCATCATCCACGGTATAATAACCATCACTACTATGATATGAAATTATGTAAGTATTCCCGGCGGTAATTTCTATCGGACTGGAAAAATTAGCTTGTTGCCAGCCGGAAGCTGTTTCATTTTGAAAAGTAACTTGTCCTAAAACTGAACCTGAAGGATCATATAACTGGCCAATATGGGTTCCGGAATCACCATTTTGTTTATAAAATTTCACACCGGTAACAAAACCATTTACACTAGTCCTGAACTTCATTCCTAATTGAATGGCCGGCCCATCATTATTGAGTCCTCCGGAAGGGAATTCGGTTTCTTCAAAAACTGTACACGGACATTCTGTATTACTCGGATCACTAAATACCGTTATGGTAACCGGATCTGAAATAGTTAAAGCACCAGCATCATCAATAGCTCTTGCCGTTAGGGAATAAATACCTGTTTCTACATTTGTCCAATTAAAATTAAAAGGACTTGTAAGATCCTCTCCCAATTTAATATCACCATCAAAGAATTCAACTTTAGTGATAGTCCCATCAGCATCAGTTGCCGTTGCGGCAATATTAATAGTGGCTGGAGCAATATATTCTGAATTTGAAACCGGATCTGTAATTTCAACTACAGGGACCGCATTATTTATTTCGTCAGAAACTGAAACCGTTCTTATCACCGGAAGACTTAAATTCCCTGAATCATCAAATGAACGAACCTGGAGGCTTACATCTCCTTCCAAGGTAGGAGTCCAGGAATAAGTCCAATTGGTTTTTCCATCTGCCGGTTCCCATGTTAAACCTCCGTCTACTGAAACTTCAACAGCAACGATAACATTATCTTCCTCGGCAGAACCGGTAATTATAAATTCGGTATCAATTGGTATGGTCGCATCCTCTAAAGGTGTTGTGTATTCCACAACAGGAGCTTCAAAATCGGTTGAAGGAGTGGCTTGAACCATACCTTGCTGAATACTTGCAGGCTGCGCACCCATATCTGCTAGTAAATTAATAGTAGCCTGCTGCATATCTGGACTTGGAGCATCATCCCCTCGATCATGATTTCCATCTAACCCCCAGGACCATTGCACCGTTCCTGCTCCAAAAACAAATGCACCGCTATCATCTTTATGTAAAGAAATGTTATGAATTTTTCCATCTATATTAGTTCTCGACATTAAGATCCTGCCTGCAGGATAAAATGATTTGTATTCCTCTACCTCAGCATTCCACTCATAACCGATAGTTCCGAAAGTAAATGAGGCAGATTGGCCTTCATTTAAAGAAGCGACACTTGTATTTCTCCAGAATCTTAAATCTTTATAAGTATCTGGAACCCTTAAAGAAACGGTAGACTCCTCCCAACTTATTTGCCCGGTTAAGGTATTTTCAGGTCTACAGCCATCCAGGTCAGGATCTCCGGTCACATATTCACAACCTTCCCTCCATAATCCCGTCCAGCTGGTTGAAGGATCACATTTACCATTACAGGTATTTTCACCATCAGATCCCTCTTTATAACACACCAATGTACGGTGAGAATCACTATTTCCATCTATACTATTTTCCCAGCGTGTTTTCCAATAAACTTCATTTCCACTGAAAAATGCCAGGCTCGTCCCTTGGTCTCTTGCTGATTCCACAAAATTTCTATGGGGTCCAGACCAATATTCATCATGCCCCACAGAAAGAAATACCCTATGGTTCTTAATGAGGTCTCCCCTTCTATCACTATCAACATTGGTTGTATAGGTTACATCATACCCGTTCCTTTCCAGCCAGCGAAGCATGGGATATTCCGCATTGAAAACCCAGTCCTCTTCAGGACCTCCACCTCCACCTCCATCACGGGTTAGGAATGGCCTGTTATAACTTACTTTACTTGCCTTTCCTCCATTACCGGTATAAAGGCTTTTACCTCCATAAATATTATAGGCCTGCCAGGTTGCATCTGAAGTCTGGAACAAGAGGTCTGAATTACTGGAATCGTCCCTAACCACAAAAGTGATATGGCTGGAACCTCCATTGTTTCTGGTAAGTAATGCAATATAAATCCCTGAAACAGCATCTGCCGGAATATCCCAGATCGCAGACTCATCCCAGTTCCCACAATCTATAAGGCCTGTTTGTGAATCCTCAACACAATTGGGTTGGTTTTGAGGTAAATTTGCAGTAATTGTTGCATCACCCTGGTATCTCGCACCATTACCCTGGTAATAACCAAGTCGATAAATTCTAATAGAATAATCATTGGCATCGGTATCTATTTTGAATCTTGCTGTTTCCCCTCTGTTATAACTCATGTCGGTGGCGAATCCCTGAATTGACAGATCTCCTGCACCGTCGATATCCCATTCACTTTGGGGGTTACCGGGTAAGGCGTTTTCTGTTACGATTGAATTTGGGGTAACCGGGATAGAAGTAACACTTAAATTAATATTTGCTTCAGAAAAAGCACCAAGATCATCTATAGCTCTAACCCTTAGGGTATAATTTCCCACGGAAACATCTTCCCAGGAAAAGCTCCAGCCATCACCCTCTACCAGGTCTTCACCTAATTTTATTTGATCGTTATAGAACTCTACTTTCGCAACTTCGCCATCTGAATCAGTAGCAGTCGCGGTGATTTCGATGTCTGCAGGCTCAGCATAACTGGCATTATTGGCAGGACTGGTAATTGCCACCTCAGGAGCATTATTTACCGATATTGGTTCTGTAACAAAAACGGCATCTACCCAATAATTTGAAGATTCAAACTGGGTTTGAGGAAATCCCGGAGTTTCACTTAACAGGTAAACTCCATTTGGCCCGTCCTCTCCATTTGCCAGGGCTTTTAAGGGAGGATTTTCTATTGCCTGTGAGAAATAGGAATCTGATACCGAGTAATATCCTTCGCTGCTGTGAAAAGAAACTACATAAGTCGTATTTTTTGTAATTGGTACCGAGGTTGGAAAAGAAACTTCCTGCCATCCAGTATTGGTTTCATTTGTAAAAGTAGCTTCCGCTAGCAGATTTCCTGATATATCATAAAGCTGTCCAATATGATTACCAGAATGACCGCTTTGTTTATAGAATCTAACACCGCTAATAAATCCATCTATGTCTGAAGAAAATTTCATTCCTAATTGAATTCCCTGGCCTTCATTTAGCAGACTGTTAGGAACTACCACCGGTTCAAATACAGTACATGGACAGTTAAAATTGGAAGGATCTATTTCAACTGTTACAGCAACAGCTTCGGAAAATGTAAAGCTGCCTTTATCATCTATGGCCTTAGCAACAATAGAATAATTACCATCTTCAACCTCAGGCCAAAGAAAAGACCAACCGTCATTACCATCCAGGTCTTCGCCAATCTTCGTGTTTCCATTGAAGAATTCAACACTGGCAACATTTCCATCCGGATCTGAAGCCTGGACAGCTATATTTATATCTTCAAAAGCTAGAAATGTAGCATTGTTTGAAGGACTATCAATAGACACTACAGGTGGTTCATTTATATCATATGTAGCTATAAAGTTTCCTGTATTTGCCGGAAAAATAGCATAATCTATACCTTTGATCCTTTCAGATCTATAATTAACCGGTACACTATTTAGAGTTAATGCAACCAGGCGTTTAGTTCCTGAAATTATAGGAAGCATCGTTTCAAGATCAAGTGCACCTGAACCAATAGCCATGGAAAAGCTTAATTCACTTCCATCCCAGTTCATATTTTGGAAAGAAGAGCTGTTTCTTCCATCTAACCAGGTTAATAATTGTTTAGCCGTAATAACAGGAACGTCCCGAGAAATTGCAGATGCTACAACAGCATCAGATTCCTGTGAAAAGTTATTATCGGTATGCATGTTCGCACAGAAAATCCCAAAATAACCTTTATTGCCAAGGGCATTATCTAGCAACCTATTTATTGTAAATGGAAAATTCTGACCAGATTCGTCGGTCATTTGAGTGGCGAGTTGATAAGTATCTATGATAGATCCATCCAGGTCTGCAAAACGCATAGCCAGTCCAGATCCGGTGAACAAACCTGGTCGATCTTCCACCCAGAAATCTGGCCAGTAATAATAATTGGCATCCAGACGAATTCCGTTATTTGTTTCAGCCTTAGGCTGGGTAGCCCAATCACTAAAAGCTATACAGTGCGTACGGTTAGTAGTTGGATCGGCTAAATTTGGAAAAAATGAATTGAATTCTGCCAACTGGGTTACCAGGTCATTTTCTATGGATTGTGCTGTATAATTTTCACAATTAGTATTAAGGTGCAGGGCAATTTCAAAACCAAGATCTTCAAAGAATTGTGCATCTGCTTCAGATATTGGAGTGTCTGGGTATATATAGGAGCTTCCGCGAATGGCCCTCCATTCAGCTACCGCCTGAGGACTATTGTCTGTACTTAGATCCAGATATTGATTAAATCTAGCGATGGTACCTCCCCGGGCGTGATCGTCACCGGTCATCACCACTGCTGCTTTTAAACCACGAGGCAGATACCAGAATCTAGGTATCGGATTTTCACTATTCTGGATTATTATATTAGCCAGTAATCTCTGTTGTTCGTCCGCCTGAGGAATTTCGATTTTTGAAAAATCCACCCAATCAGGATAAAAAAGATCATTTGATCTGGTAGGGGATGCACCATCTCTTTCCTGCCCATTCCATGCAGGGTTTCCCTGGCGCGTATAAACTATGGAACGCGCAAGGTCATAGGTAAAGGCAGCCGCAACTCCTCCATTAGCACCAACATTGTTGATACTCACTGCGGGATATGAAGTTGCCGAATTTGCTGAAGAGTATAATGTGGCTATGCTGCTAGCTCCATTAAGGTTGTAAAGATCTGCCTCGCTATGAAACTGAATAGTCTCTCCAACTAAACCATTTCCGGGACCGGAGACATTATTTATAAGTAAATAACTATCAGCCAGGGTTCCACTTACCTTCTCTAATCCCAGAAGAGGAGCCAATTTTTCATCAGGTCTGAATGCTATCAAGGTACCTCCAGCATCTACCCAGTCGCTAAGTATTGTAACCTGGTTAGAAGTAAGTGGTATATCACCTACGATAACCACATTATAGTCAAGGAGATTTTCAGCAGTTATTGCAGATATTTCGGAAGTTGAAAATTCATTTAAGCCTTCTGCTAATAAAATTTCTGTGGTGTAGCTACTATATGGATTTGAAGTAGAAGTGAGCACCAGTAAAGGACCTCCTGGTCCTTCGGCAATGGAAAAGGTTTCCTTACTTGGGTTTGTTCCCAAGGTTGAAAATTGGGAAAATATCAAGGCAATAAATAGAATTACTAATTTTTTCCCGCGAGGAGCTTTTGAAAAGAACTTAATCATGACAATTAATTTTAATTGAAAAGAAATAATTGAAATATGCTATAGAGGGGGTAGCGTTTCTAGTTGAAACTTTTAGTCATTAATAGGTTCCAGAGGTTTTGAGAGGCTATGGCTTTTAAGAATAGTAGAGTTAACAACCCAGGGCAATATTCTTTAGGACGTTAGGTCATTTAAGAGGATGGCAATAAAAGCTAATCTTTATGCTTTAAGGGGATAGATTTGAGGAGTTGAAATTGAATTATTCAATATTCATTAGTATTTGGGAATTTTTATCTTTCTTAAGTACCTGATCAAAGTACTCTATGGTCTTTGTAAGGCCTTCCCGTAATTGAATTTTAGGCTTCCAATCCTGTAGCATGGTTTTGGCAAGAGTTGTGTCTGGCCTGCGCTGTTTTGGATCGTCTTTTGGTAAAGATTTGAATATCAATCCGGAAGTAGAACCGGTTAGATCAAGAATATTTTCAGCCAGTTCCAGCATGGTGAATTCATTCTGATTCCCCAAATTTACAGGACCGGTAAAACTATTATTAGTGTTCATCATTCGTATCATACCTTCAACAAGATCATCTACATATTGAAAGGAACGGGTTTGCTGTCCATCTCCAAAGATGGTCAGATCTTCTCCTTTCAATGCCTGAACAATAAAATTAGAAACAACTCTGCCATCATCGGGATTCATATTTGGGCCATAGGTATTAAATATGCGAACGATCTTGATATTTACATCATTCTGCATATGATAATCCATGAATAAGGTCTCAGCACAACGTTTACCTTCATCATAACAGGATCTTGGTCCAATAGGGTTCACATTCCCCCAATAACTTTCTGGTTGCGGATGTAGCTCAGGATCTCCATAGATCTCACTGGTACTCGCCTGTAAGATGGTTGCTTTGACCCTTTTCGCCAATCCCAGCATATTTATGGCTCCCATTACAGATGTCTTGATCGTTTTGATGGGGTTATACTGATAATGTACCGGTGAGGCCGGACAGGCAAGATTATAGATTTCATCTACTTCAATTAAATATGGAAGGGTAATATCGTGTCTAACCAACTCGAAATAGGGATTATCCAGAAGATGAACTATATTCTCCTTTGCTCCGGTAAAAGAGTTATCCAGACTTATAACCTCGTTACCTTCTTTTAGTAAACGATCACATAAGTGTGAACCTATAAAACCCGCTCCTCCTGTTACTAGAATTCTTTTCATAACCTTAGAATGTATTGATTGTTTCTACTTCTATTTGCTTTTTCTTTCTTTTTAGCTCCCGCATCTTTATCGAGATAAGAAACTCGTGATAAGCCATATTAACACAGTAGATAAAACCCGGGGATCCTTCCAGGAATCCAAGATTAAAAAAATAGGCATGTAAAAATCGGAGCAGTGGCCATCCAGGTAATCGTATCAACCAGGATTTAAGGGCCGGATTTCTGAAGCTTGAATGTTTACTAAATATGTTTTTTAACGGTGGTCGTTTATATAATCTGGCTTCAGCTTCATGAATAGAGTATCTATTATGCCGGTCTATCCATTCTGTCCAGCCTTTAGAAAAACTATAGTGCAGGTAGGGACTTTTTATATATCCTAAATCCCCATCAACTTTATCTTCTTTTTGTCCATGACCAAAATCTGTAAATCGGGCTCTTCCTTTTTTCAATAATCTGAATTGCCACTTGGGAAAATTATCACAATGCTTAAGCCATTTATCTTCAAGCATCATTTTCCAGCAACAATAGAAACCGGCAATATTTTCTTCTGCTTCTGTCGTTGATTCTAAAATTTCATCTTTGAATTCAGAAGTCACAACTTCATCGGCATCGAGAAATAGGATCCAGTCATATTTCAGGTCTAAATTATCAAGTGCGTGATTCCTTTGCTTACCAAAACTTTCGAAGGGATTATAACTAATCTTCGCGTTATACGATTCTGCTATTTCAACCGTTCTGTCTTCACTTCCTGAATCCAGAACATGAACATCATCTGTCCATTCCAATGAATC
Organism: uncultured Flavobacteriaceae bacterium; assembly: GCA_965364455.1. GTDB lineage: Bacteria > Bacteroidota > Bacteroidia > Flavobacteriales > Flavobacteriaceae > Christiangramia. Next base: position 7,212 of record CBDTXN010000047.1, on the reverse strand, counting down.
AAGGCACTTGCCCAGATCTTTTTCTTCATTTTTGGTTAGAATGACCACGGAAATCATGATTTTGAAAAATTTTGATTTTGAATATAAGAGTCTGATCTATTTATTTGGATCAGAACCTAAATCACGGACCTTTAATTGCACCAAAGAACTATCTGCAGATCCATTAATTTTATGCTTTCTGACTTTGATGGGCACAGCTGGATTTCCTCTTACGATGGTCCATGGATGAATATTTTCAAATACTGCAGACCTCGCCCCGATTACAACCCCATCGCCAATTTGTACTCCTGGCCCAATAAAAGCATCGGCTGCAATCCAAACCTGATTTCCTATTTTAATAGGTTTCTTTTTTAGTGGGAATGATGCAAGATTATAATCATGGGTAGAGGCACATAAATAGGTTTTTTGAGAAATAATGGTCCTATCTCCTATCTCTATTTCACCCTGGTTATAAATATCTACCCCGGGACCTATACTTGAATAACTTCCTAATTTTAAATTCCAGGGTGCCCAAATTTTCACACTAGATCTAATATTTGATTGCCTGCCTATTTTAGCACCAAACAACCGTAGTAGAAAGCATCTCCATGTCCTGAATAAATTCGGAAAAAATGGAAAAAAGAAAATTAAATATGTAAGATTCCACAATACCCTAAATACCTTATTAGTTGTACTAAAGCTAGATTCTTCAACTTTTTCCATATCCCTTTTTCAATTATAGTTTAAAATCCTTTGAACACCTTTTAAAACCCTGGTTAGGAAATGCCCCAGGTCAGGATTATAGTTGTAAACAAGCAATTCCATCTTCTGATATGCTACCAGGTTTTTCCTGGCGTATTCCCGAAAATTCTGTTTAAAGAATTCTTTTCGAAAAATCTTGTCATAGGATCTTGAACCACCCAGCCTGGCATAAACGATCCAATTTCTGCATTTAAAAGCAGAAAACTCATTTTTAAGGTCTGGCAAAAGACCTTCTTCTTCCAGCAATCCCTGGGTAAGAATGTTCAAGTCATAAATAGATTCTATTAGGTCTCTATTATCAGTGGAAGTTGAATTATTACTATGAATTAAATAATTATAAATAGGAGATTCTACCTCTTCCACATAAAGTTCATTCCGGGCGAAAATCTGAAGAACAGCATATAGATCTTCGAATAAAATAGCTTTATTAGTTCTTACTATTTTCAGCATCAGGTCTCTTTTAAATAACTTACCACATAAATAACCGGTAATCTTATTATCCAAAATACCCTTCATTAATTCTTTCTTACCTTTTTTAATTTCAAGCCTATTGGTTATTAGGTGTTTTTTGCCATTTAATATTTTATAATAATTACCTATAATAACATCTGCGCCTGTATTATTCCACTTATCAACTAATAACTCTATCCCATTTAGAATCAAAGAATCATCTGCATCAACATGTATAATGTAATCTCCCTTCGATTTATTCTCTCCTGCTCTTCTTGCTAAATAAGCCCCTGAATTTTCCTGATCAATGATGACAAGCCTGTCGTCTTTAGCAGCAATCTGCCTAACTTTATACAGGGTACTATCTGTGCTTCCATCATTTACTACAAGAACCTCAATATTCTTATAGGTTTGATCAAGAATACTATTCAAACATCTGTCGATATGCTTTTCTGCATTATAGGCTGGAACAATTACGGATACTTTCATTTGTAGTAATTTACTTTAGCCGGCATCTAGGTGCTATGCACCTGAGTTTAATATCTCCCGTTTTTCCAAAATTGCAGTACCATTTTTTGGCTCACTCTTATCGAAATATTCGATCATTTTCAAAGCTGTTTTTTCAACTGAAAATTTCTCCCTATAAACTTGAAAGGCCTTCAAACCAATCTCTGTTTTTTCCGATGCTGGAATACCTACCCATCTTTTCAGCAATTTGATAATACCTTCCTGGGTATCCTCTGCGTTCAATCCACCTCCACCAGTCTTAATTTCTCTCCAGATATTTACCTTATCAGTAATAAGAACAGGCTTTTTACAAGCCATTGCTTCAACCACTGCTATCCCATAATTTTCCTGATGACTGGGCAATATGAAGGCTTCACAGAAATTAAAAGCAGCCCATTTTGTCTTGCCTTCTAACATTCCCGGAAAGTGAATAGAATTATTATCAGCTAGCTCATAAATGGTTTTTCCATAAGATGATTCCATACCAGGTCCTGCAATTACAAGGTGGGGGAGATCATAATCCTGCATTTTTAGTTCTAAATATGCCTTTATAAGAAGATCAGTTCCTTTTTTTGGATGGATACGGCTCAAGTACAGCCAATAGGAATTATTGTTTAAGCCTGGACATTTTTCTGAAATAAGTTCAAAATCCTTTTCATGTGTTTCCGGTGGTTTTAAAATACCATAACCAACATTCATAGTTCTTTTAGGTCTATAGTTAGGAAAGGTCAATTTTGCCAATTCCCTTTCCTGCTCACAGGTGAAAAAAATTCCGTCTGCGCCGTTAACCACCCTTTTCTCGATAATATTCCAGAATACCCAATTTCGAATTGCTTTTAATCTTCTCGATTTTGCCTTTTGAAAATAAGGGTCTAACATCCCGTGAGGCATTACAAACAACTCTGGTATATTCTTGTTTTTATTATTCAATTCTTTCCAAACCTTATAAGTTCCGTAGCTATTGTATAGCCACAATCCATGGATAATGGCAACATCAAATCGTTCTAAATTTTCTATAAGCCAATTCTGAAAATTCTTACTGTATGCATAAGGACCTTTTGCCGGACCCAGACCATGAATAATAAAACCTTGCTCCTTTAGAAAATCTTCATTAGGATCGTCTAAAGAAACTACCTCATTTATAATCCCCACCTTTTTCTGCACAGGAATACTATTTCGGATTCCCTGGCACGGGCCCCCACTTTTTGGGTTCATAGTCGCTATAATTCTAAGAATCTTCATACCCGGTAGGAACAGTAAACTTCTTTATAAATCGTTTCGATATTTTCCAGGGCGATTTCCGGATCAAACCTCTTTGCATATTGAATTCCTAAATCAATAAGCTGTTTTCTCTCTTTACACGACAGTTCAAATACCTCGTTTAAGATTTTTGCGCAATATTTTGCCCAGCTATCAATTAGAAGTTTGTTTTCAGGCATTCTGGGTATATATTTTCCGAAATCACCACCAACTTCATTCATTGGAGCTTCCCCTGTAGTTACTACGGGACAACCACTTGCCATTGCTTCAGCAATAGGCCATCCAAAACCTTCGTCGATAGAAGGGAAAAGAAATAATGAGGCGCCCTGATAGAATGATTTTAGATCTTCGTCACCTACATTGGTAATGAAGTGAATCGAATCTTTATACTTACTTTCTTCATTAATTTTCATCAGTTCTTCATTTGGGTTGGAACCGATCATTATCAGAGGTAGGTTTAGATTATAAAACTGTCGCCAGGCATCATAGATTTTAAGTACTCCTTTTCTGTTTTTATAGAATTGATTACCTCCAACATGAAGTATGTAGCCTTCATTAAGATCTATTTTAAACTTTAAACTTAATTCAGATCTTATTTCTTTTTTATTTCCTGGTTTAAAATTTTGATTAAGTCCATTATATACCACTCTGGAAATTTTAGGAGTAGCTTCTAAAAACTGAAGTAGATCTTTTTTTGTCTTTTTTGAAACACAGATAAAGTTCTCTCCTTTCTGATACCCATTCCTAATAATTTGCTGGTATAACTTTCCTGAGAAATTAACCTTATTTTCCGGGATCTTACCCAAAGCAGATTTCTGAGCCATAAAGTCATGACAATGCACTACAAAAGGCCTTTTAGAAACTAAGGGCACCCAAGGACCTAAGGCCTGATCTGCGAAGACAAACAAAGTATCGTGTGAACATTTTAAAAGTTTCATTTTGACCTCAATTGGAAAAAGGATAAACTGATCTAAATAACCTAACCACTTTTTAAGAAAGAATGGAGTTGGTAGTTTGTGAAAAAACCTTTTAGCAGTCCATATTTCAACATCGTGTTTTCGTTTTCTCATACCCTCTGCTAACATGTTTGCATACCTGGGCATACTTTGGGAACCTAGAAATTCTGGATGAACAAAAATTACGATATGCATAATTGAAATTGTTGGCTGCGTATAATTTTTAATCCGGCACAACCAACTGCCTCAGGTAGCCCCCCAGCAACTAAGGCAATTGGAAGATATTCATAATACATACCTTCCGAAGAAACCATTTAGAAGGTCTGTCGTTTAATTGAAGGTAAGTTTATGAACTTGCCAGATTAAATAAATAAAATTATGTATTAAAGAAGGGGACGCTTGATAATTACCTAATATTGAATAATACCATTTAATTAGCAGTCACTTTTTCTATATTCTCCAAATATTTTTTTGATACCAGGTCTGACTGGTGGAATTCGAGATGTTTGTTTATTTTGTTCCTGAGGTCTTCCTCCAAAATAACTTTATTTTCTGCTGTAGCTTATTGGTTCCATCTATGTGAGAAATCCAGTTGTTTAAAGCGACTATAAAGGGCTTATTAAAATTTAATCCATGCCAGGAAAGTTTCAAACAGGGACTATTTACATATTAAAATTTAAGAATCCTGTGATGTTTGTGTATCATTTAGAGATGCAATTACCAGTCCGCCAATAAGCGTACTAAAACCCAGGGCAGTTGGCTGAGCCCATTGACCCTGTAAAATATTAACAGCACCAAAACTCATTAACATCCATGGTAATTTATTTTCTAACTTGATCGCGCTCCATGACCTTTTCATTAAATCAAATACTAGGCTGCCTCTAATAAATATCACAATCACACCTATTATAAATCCCATTTCACCAATTAACCGTGCCCATTCGCCTTCAGCGATCAAAAACTCTCTATTTCCTAACATTAATTTCGCCCCGGCATTCGTCCCCATTCCTAGACCAAGACCTGTAAATGATGCATTAGCGTCTGTGACGGCACTATATAATCCTCCTAAAAATCTATCTATCAAGGTCCCTTCGAGACCACCTTCAACTGAACTGGCCGTGGTAAATCTCTCAGTAAAAGCCATGGTGGCAGTTTCAAAAAAACTGAAGTTTCCCAGGGAAAAGTAAAGAACTACCCCTGCAATAATTAAGGCGATAATAGATTTTATTGTTTTTGGATCCCTTCCAACGATCGCGAAGAGAAAAAGACCGGATAAAATAATTTCAAAAAGCACTCCCCTACTAATACTTAAGGGTATTGCTGCTATTAATGCAAGGCTTGAAATAATCAATAACCAGGTACTTAGTTTTAATGATCCTTTTGATGACCAGAAATAAAATATATAGGCAGCCGAAATACCATAAAATAAGGAAAGTCCATTTGTAAATGAAAACGTGCCCGGTACTCTATAAAATCCGGCGGCACCACTAAAACCAGAACCTTGCAGATCTCCTCCTACCCCAATGTTCACCCAGGCAGATTGTGGACTATAAAATTGAATACCCACTAAAATTGTCATTGCTATAGTTAGCCATAAAATGATCTTACCTAACCTAATTACATCCGCTTTATTAAAAATCTGCCCAATAATAAATATCAAAGGAAAATGAATTATTAATATTCTTAGGCCATAGATCCCTACCACTATATTTCCATGCCCCAAAATCAAGGTCATTCCAAAAGAAATCATGCTCATACCTAACATCCATACAACATATCTATTGGGTTGCCAGATATTCGATATAATGCATTTATAAATTATCCAGATAGCTAAAGGATCTCTAATTACCAGCAATGGTTCTGCCAGCCCTGGTAGAACCCATTTTCTTAATGATCCCTCAAATATGATAAGCCAGAAATATAGCCAGATACACTTTTTGAGATGCGCTTCAAGATTCCTTGTTCTAATTTTCCAATGCGAGATAGAATTACCTCCGTTGTATAACGAATCTTCTGAACCAGCAATTTCAAATCTATTTGTGATCATAAAAATCTTGAATTATAGAAGTGCTAAAGTGTCGTAAAAAGTTTAAGACAAAACCGGTTTTTAAAAATGAAATCGGGCTATTTGATCCTCCCTGCTTTCTGAAACTAATGCCGCGAGTTCCTTACCATAAGTTTTCCAGGTTCTTTTCTTTGCAGCTTCCCGGGCAGCTTTACCTACCTTTTCTATAATATCAGGATTTTGATAGATCTCTTCTATTTTAGAAACCAAAGCATCTGTAGATCCCGCTTCCACGATCCACCCATTTTCATTATTTGTGATTACATCTGGCCCGGCAGTACGATCTGTTGTAATAACGGGGGTACCCTGGGACATGGCCTCTGTGATCACCAATCCAAAACCTTCAAACAAACTAGGAAAAATAAGTAAATCGCTTTCACGCATTAATTTTAAAACTCTATCATGAGATATTGTAGGTATCCATTCATGTTTGGAAATTTCAGAATTAAGGATCTTACAATTTGAAACTGGTTTTTGACCTACTATGGTCAACTGCACTTTTTTGCCAAGTTCCTCAACTGCCTCGAACAAGTAAGCAACGCCTTTCCTTTGAGAAAGTCCGCCCACAAAAAGTAATTTTAAAGGATTATTCCTGATTATCCTTCTATATTCTTTAGGTTCCCCAACCTCCGGAAAGGCATATGGAATGATATCAATTGGAGGAAGTTTTCCCGGATAAAACTTCAATGTTTCTGCGGTGAACTTACTGGCCACTATGATCCTATCTGCCATACCAATCTCTTTATCTTTCCTTTCAAGTTTCTTTTCTGAATCTTCAAACCCCTTGATTGTAGATGCCCATGCTGGTTTTAAATTTCTCTCTTCTCCTAATAACTCTCTGGCTGCACGCCAGTATCCTATGGGTAGATCGTATATACACTCCAGTCCCTGCTCTTTAGCAGCCTGAAAGGAAGCTAATGCTCCATCTTCATAGGCGTAAATCGCATTGGCTTTATTTCCGGTACGCGTAATTAATTTAGCAACATTTCTATCCTGATATCTGTATACAGCATCTACACAAAACAATCCGTTTTCATGCTTTGTAAGTGAATTTAAACCCATTCTCATAGCTGCCAGACGTCCAGTCTCCATCAATGGCCATAGGTTTGTTTTTGACTTTAGACTTGCATCAAAACGTCTACGTCTAATTTCTGAAAAAGGCCTTATACCTCCTAACTTATCTACAAGGCTGCCCGGGAAAGATGCAATTGAAGTATTAAAATTAAAGAGTAT
>CBDTXN010000046.1:0-15634 GCA_965364455.1 uncultured Flavobacteriaceae bacterium | reverse complement strand
AATTACAAACTTTACCTGATAGCTATATGTGGGTTGCTTTACATGACGGTACATTAATACGCTTTTCACCTGAAACTAGTATGACCATGTATGAAATAAATATTTCGCCAAAGGTTAACTTTTTATATGCACGCATTAATTACGGAAACTTACTCTGGTGGAGCCGTACTGGTAGTGAATTTAAACAGCAAAGCGTAAGAGAAACAGATCGATTATTCTTAAAGTTAAAGCCATTATTTACCATGCGCTTAAAACCTTCTTCTCCAAACTGATCCCAAAACCGGGTCAGGTAGTCATATCTCATCTGGTCTACTACAATTCCTACTACCAGTTTTGGCTTATCATTTACTATTTGAGCCTTCAGGGGTAAAATACTTAGTAGCAACGCGAAAGCTAAAAAATAACGTTTCATTAATTTCAATTTTCAATTACAGCTCAAAAATACTAAACTTCAAACGCTAAAGTTTAATTAAGCCTTAAATACTTTAGACCGAAATTTTAGTATTTTAGCTTTTCAAAATTGAATTAATGACCTACCTGCACTCCATTGGGGAATATTTTTTAATGCTTAAAGGAGTTTTTGGCCGAATGACCAAAGCATCGGTTCTTCGAAATCTCATTCTGAAGGAAATTGATGACTTAATAATGGGGTCCCTTGGTATTGTGGCCTTTCTTTCATTCTTCATAGGAGCCGTTGTCGCAATTCAAACAGCCCTTAACCTTAATAACCCACTTATACCAAAATCTCTGGTAGCCTATGCTGCAAGACAATCGGTTATACTTGAATTTGCCCCAACTTTTATTTCCATTATTATGGCGGGTAAAGTTGGATCTTTCATTACCTCCAGTATTGGATCTATGAGAGTAACAGAGCAAATTGATGCTTTAGAGGTAATGGGTATAAATTCGAAAAACTACCTCATCTTCCCTAAAGTCATAGCAATGCTTACCTATCCCTTCGTGATCGCTATTTCTATGTTTTTGGGTATTGCCGGAGCCTATTTCGCTGCAGTATTAGGAGGATTTGTAACTTCAGATCAATTTATTACAGGCTTACAGGATGACTTTATACCGTTTCATCTTACATATGCTTTTATAAAGCCCTTTCTATTTTCCTTTATTCTGGCGACAGTCCCTTCCTATCATGGCTATTACATGAAAGGTGGAGCACTGGAAGTTGGTGAAGCCTCAACAACTTCTTTCGTATGGACCAGTGTAGTTTTGATTATAACTAACTACGCTGTAACTCAACTCTTATTAAGTTAACGTATGATACAGGTAAAGAATTTACATAAAGCATTTCACGAGCAGGAAGTACTGAAAGGAATCGACTATACTTTTGAAAGAGGTAAGACAAACTTAATCATAGGTCAGTCAGGATCTGGAAAGAGTGTATTTTTAAAATGTATGCTGGGCCTTTTTAAGCCTGATGAAGGAACTATTGAATATGATGGAAAACCTTACTCAACCTTTTCAGATGAAGAACAGAGAGAGTTAAGAACCGAAATGGGAATGCTTTTCCAGGGCGGTGCTCTTTTTGACTCTATGACGGTTGAAGAGAATGTAATGTTTCCACTCAAAATGTTTACCAAACAGAAGAAATCTGAAATGCTTACCAGAGTTCATGAAGTACTGGAGAGGGTAAATCTGGAAGGGACTGGAAATAAAATGCCTTCAGAAATAAGTGGAGGAATGCAGAAAAGAGTTGCCATTGCAAGGGCCATTGTAAATAAGCCTAAATATCTATTCTGTGATGAACCAAACTCCGGTTTGGATCCACAAACCGCTACGGTGATAGACAACCTTATCCAGGAACTTACTCATGAGAATGATATCACCACGGTTCTTATCACGCACGACATGAACTCGGTGCTTGAAATTGGAGAAAGGATCGCATTTTTAAATAAAGGGGTCCTGGCCTGGAAAGGAACCAAAGAGGATATCTTTCATACCGATGACGAAACTGTTACCGATTTCGTTTATTCATCGAACCTATTCCAAAAAGTTAGAGAAGCGCAGCTGAAGGGTAAGTAATTATCTTACATTTTTAATAGCGAGAGTATCCAGATCTAACCGAACTCTCATCCAACTGGCGAATTTTTCCTGCTGGGAATCCAGATCGCTTCTTTTAACCTTATCATTCCAAACAATGGTAAAGGTAGGTATGGTATCAGTTTTTTCGAAGTTGGTAGTAATTAGGTTCGAATATCCAATTTCTTCAATATTCTCGTAGTTTATCTTAGCTTCCTTACTTAAGTCTTCAAACGAAAAAGCATCTCCTCGATATTTGGAAAGCTCATTTTCCAGCAATAGAATACGCTCATCCTTATTTTCCATCACCTCCTGGTTCTTTACATAAAGGTCTTCCAGAATTCCACTTCGAAGCTGTGTAGAAATTTGATTTATATCCTGAATCTGGTCATTACCCTGGTGCACGATAAGTTCAACACTTTTGAGCGCCTCTATTTCTTTTAATTCTTCCTGCCAGGTCGCTATAATTCCCGATGGGATAGGATCCCCGATCATATAGATATCCATGGTCTTCTCTTTGTAATCATTTCTATATTTCAGGGTTTCGGCGCCGGCATATCTTATTGTGTTTTCAATAAATTCTGTAGCCTTACTTTGAAAAACCTGTTGCCTTAATAGTTTTACAAATAATATAACACTTGGGATCATTACGATAATGGCAATGGTGGAAGCAATTTGGGCAGTTCTCTTTCTTTTTTTACTATTGGCATATTTAACTAAAGGAAAACCAAGCAGCTTGGATACTACAAAGGTCGATAGAGCGATAAACACCGCATTGATAGAGAACAAATAAAGTGCCCCCAGGGCAAAATCCCATTTTGCATTGGCCAGACCATATCCTACCGTACAAAGTGGAGGCATAAGTGCTGTGGCTATCGCAACCCCAAGAATTACACTCGCAATAGTACCCTTTTTAGTCTTGGCAACGATCAATGCAAGACCACCAAAAATTGCAACCAGAACATCAAGAATAGTTGGATAAGTCCTGGCGATTATTTCGGGAGTTTCATGTTTAACCGGAGAAACGAAGAAATAGATGGTCGCAGTTAGAACACTAAGCCCAACCATGATTCCCAGGTTTACAAAAGATCGTTTTAAGGTGTCTACATCATTAATAGCCACAGCCATTCCGACACCTACAATCGGCCCCATTAAGGGAGAAATAAGCATGGCTCCAATTACAACGGCAGTACTGCTAACATTGAGTCCTATAGAAGCCACAAAAATGGAAAAAATAAGGATCCAGGCATTATGCCCTTTAAATGAAATATCCTTTTGCACTGCTGCTACCGTCGATTCGCGATCTGTATCTTCACGAATATCTAGAAGACGACCAATAAAATTCGTAGCCTTACTATGGATCTCTTTAGCATCTTCTCTTAGATTTTTTTCTCCTTCAGAGTTGAGTTCCTTTTCTTTTATTTCTTTTTTAGCCATATTAACCTAGATCTGGACCAAAATCCTTTATTACCTGCTCCCGGATTTGCTTGATATTTTGTTCTTTTGATTTTGGAACGATCATAAGCACCTCTTTATCCTCAACCACTATATAATCTGAAAGCTCATCTAAAACAACGATCTTTTTATCTTTTGTTGAAACGATATTGTTCTCTGAATTACTGGCAACAAGTCTGCAATTTACAGCAGTATTATCGTCTTCATCTGAAGGCAATTCAAACTGAACAGAAGACCAGGTTCCAAGATCACTCCAGTGATACTTTACAGGAATAACATAAACGGAATCTGATTTTTCCATAATTCCGTAGTCGATGGACAGACTTGCCGCCTTCGAATAATTTTCCTGAAGGAACACTTTTTCATCCTTAGTATTCCAGACCTTATCCCCTTTATTCAAAATTTCAAACATATCTGGTAAATACTCCTTAAAGCTTTCTATGATAAACTTCGTACTCCAGATGAAAATTCCAGCATTCCAAACATAATTTCCTTCATCAATGAACTTCTGAGCCTTTTTCTCATTTGGTTTTTCAGTAAATTTCTCTACTTTTTTAATATCGCCTTTGTCCCCAGTGTCATATTTAATATATCCGTAACCGGTATTTGGATAAGTAGGCTCGATTCCCAGTGTAACCAGACGATCCTCTTTTTCAACAGTATCAAAAGCCATTTTAATGGATTCAATAAAAGCATCCTCATCCTTGATAAGGTGATCACTCGGAGCAACTACGGTTAGTGCGTTAGGATTCTGCTTGTAAATCTTTAAAGCACCCAATAAAATACTTGGTGCCGTATTTCTCATTTCAGGTTCAGGTACAATTTGCTCATATTTTATTTGAGGCACCTGTTCCCTTATCATTTCTACATACTTCTCATTAGTTAGTACATATATATTTTCTGCAGGGATTAACCCAATAAGCCTGTTATAGGTGGTTTGAAATAGGCTTTCACCAAAACCCAGAATATCTATAAATTGTTTTGGATTAGATGCCTTGCTTGACGGCCAGAATCTGGATCCAACACCACCAGCCATTATAATCGCGTAATAATTATCCTTTTTAGCTCCTGTCATAACTTCAAACCTTTATTAAATGTACTTCAGCATTTGGCTGAAAAAGATATATTCTTCCCGTTTCCATTTCCAGGCATTCATATCGCTTTACCTTTCTGGGCCCTTTTTTAAATGTCTTCCCGTTATGTATTTTAAAAATACTCCCGGAAGGTATTTCAAATACATAGCTTTTATCATTTTCCGGATCAAAACTTTTAAGAGCAACAGATAAATTGGCATCTGTATCACTACTTGCCTTAGGGTTTCTGAAATGCTTAGCAATAACCGGAAGTAGAGAATTAGGAAAAATCTCAGGCCTGATAAAAGGCAACATCAAGCTTCTAAAACAATGCTTCCATTCAGCCCCATGTGGTTTAATAGCCCTGCCATATTTTTCAAAAGCGATCAAATGGGCGATCTCGTGAATACTCGTGATCAAAAAACGATATTTATTTAAATTGGCATTAATGGTAATTTGCTGAGATCCATCGGGCATTCTTCGGTAATCACCATGTCTGGTAACTCTTTCATTTACGATCTTAAGATGAACCCCATTCATTTTAATAAGTTCTGAAACGGGTTCAACAGCATTTGCCGGCAAATATCTTTCGAGAATATCCTTCATTCGTTAAGGCGTACTATTAGACACCTGCATAATTTTACCATTAAAAAGTTTATGTCCCTTCAGGCTAAAATCTGCGATATATTCTGCCATCTCTTTAGCTGAAACCGGTGCCTTATATCCCGGAAATGCTTCTTCAAGCATTTCGGTCTGAACAGCTCCAAGCGCCAGAGCATTAAAAGACGGGCCTCCATCTTTATACTCTTCAGCTAGTAATTCTGTAAGGGTAAGCACCGCACCTTTACTACTGCTATATGCTGCTAATCCCGGAAATTTCATACTCCCCTGTATTCCACCCATACTGCTAATGGTGAGCACATGAGAATCTTTATTCATATAAGGAATGAGTTTTCTGGTGACCTCGGCAACTCCAAAAACATTTACTTCGTAGATCCTTTGAAAATCCTCCCATTTACTCTCTCCAAATGGTTTATTCAAAAGTGCTCCAGCATTGTTAATCAGGATATCAACTTTCGAATCCCAGTGATGGATAATATAATTTTCTGCCTTAAGATGACTGTCTTCACTGGTAATATCAAAAGAAAAGGTTTTCACATTTTCTAATTCCAGTTCCTTTATCGGTTCTTCATTTCTGGATAAAGCCAAAACATTATGACCCATCTCTGCAAAAATTGAAACCATTTCGAAACCTATTCCTCTGCTTGTACCAGTAATTACAATATTCTTCTTCATTCGGTCATTTTTATTTCCTTACTAGGCGTATTCGCCATTTGCTGCAAACCCGGAATTAAGTTCTCAATTAAATTTGCCATATGATCAGCATCCAGGAATTCCACCTCATCATCTACGTGATGGTAATAGGGATAATTGGAAAAATCGAAGGTACAAATGGTTTGAGAAGGAACTCCAAATTCAGTAAAAAACGGGTAATTATCGCTTCTTTTGAATAGGTTCATCTGACCGGCCTGAGGTAAAAATCCTAAAACATTTTTTTCAGAGTATTCATTGAACTTTTCGGCTAGATTTGATCTTTTAAAACCGGTGATATAGGCCATATAATCTTTAGCCTTCATAGGCACCCCGATCATCTCCAGGTTTATCATAGCATAAAGATCGATACCTTTTTCCTTTAATTTTTCAGCTAAGTGCTTAGAACCTTTTAAACCCATTTCCTCGGCCGAAAACAGGACGAAAATTATACTCCTTTTATTATCTCCAGATTCAGCCAGGTGTTGAGCTATTTGCATCACCCCCACAGTACCGGCTGCATTATCATTGGCTCCATTGGCAATTTCATCTCCATCTACAGGTTTTCCATGACCTATGTGGTCATAATGCGCTCCAATAATGATAAACTCTTCTTTCAGCTCATCATCATTACCCTCAAGCCAGCCAACGATGTTATAAGCATCTTTATTATTAACACTAAAATTGTCCCTGTAAGTCTGGAAATAAGGTTCTACCCCAACCTCTTCAAAATGTTTTTCAATAAAATTAGCAGCCTTCTGGATCCCTTCAGAACCTGTTTCCCTTCCAACCAACTCATCTGAGGCTAGATAATTCAGATCCTCCTGAACTTCATCAACCGCAACTTCATAAATATTATTTTTTGAAGGCTGAGCTAAACTAATCTGAAAGGAAAGCATCACTATGAAAAATGCCAATAATTTCGGTAAGTTTCTTTGTATTCTCATATGGCTAAAGATAAAAAAATCCCGCGATAATGCGGGATTCAAATTATGATTAGAAAACTGAACTATGCCAGCATAGTAACAGGATTTTCCAGATATGTTTTTAATGTTTGTAAGAATGCAGCCCCGGTTGCACCATCTACTGTTCTATGGTCACAAGCAAGAGTAAGCTTCATAGTATTCCCTACTACGATCTCTCCATTTCTAACCACAGGTTTTTCAACAATAGTTCCTACTGAAAGAATTGCTGAATTCGGCTGATTTATAATACTCGTAAATTCTACAATTCCGAACATTCCAAGGTTGGAAACGGTAAAAGTACTTCCTTCCATTTCTGCCGGCTGAATCTTTTTGTTTCTGGCCTTACCTGCAAGATCTTTTACATTACCTCCAATTTGAGTTAATGACATCTGATCTGCAAATTTAAGTACAGGAACCACAAGCCCCTCTTCCACTGCAACTGCAACACCCATATGGATATGTTTAGCAATTTTTGTAGTATCTCCAGTCCATTGACTATTTACCTGAGGATGCTTTCTAAGTGCCATAGCAGAAGCTTTGATCACCATATCATTGAAAGACACCTTCACATCTGGCATTTCGTTGATATGCTTTCTGGAAGCCATCGCGTTAGCCATATCTACCTCAATAGTAAGGTAGTAATGTGGAGCTGTAAATTTAGATTCACCCAAACGCTTGGCAATCACCTTACGCATTTGTGAATTCTTACGATCCTCAAAACTTTCTTCTCCTGCAGGAGTATAAGGCTGAACTGATGCGGTTGATTTTTCAGCAGAATCAGATTTTGGTTCAGGTGCTTCTTTTTTCTCAGCTCCTTTAAAGTTCTCGATATCCTTTTTAACGATTCTGCCATTCTCTCCGCTTCCGGAAACATCAGCAAGATCGATACCTTTATCTTCAGCCATTTTCTTGGCTAAAGGTGAGGCAAATATTCTGCCTCCATCTTTAGTTTCAGATTGAGTTTTTGATTCTTTTGAATCTTTAGATTCGCTCTCCTTTTCCTCGTCTCCGGAATCATCAGATTTAGATTCTGACTTCTTGGATTTCTTAGCTCCGTCTCCTGAAGTATCAATTTTGGAAACATCGGTTCCTTCAGGACCAATAATTGCCAAAAGACTATCTACTTTAGCCGATTCACCTTCCTGAATTCCAATTTTAAGCAGCGTACCTTCATAGAAAGATTCAAATTCCATCGTTGCCTTATCGGTTTCGATCTCAGCAAGGATATCACCCTCTTCTACTTTATCACCTTCCTGTTTAAGCCATGCTGCCACGGTTCCTTCTTCCATGGTATCACTCAAACGAGGCATTTTGATGATTTCGACACCTTCCGGCACCTCACCACCTCCATTATCATCGCTACTATCATCATCTGAATCAGATTCGTCCTTAGAATCTTTTTCTTCAGATTTATCTTCTTTCTTTTCTTCTTTTTTGTCTGAAGAATCATCACTTCCGCCTCCATTGATAAGGTCAGAAATATCTTCTCCCTCTTCACCAATTATGGCAAGCAATTCATCTACCGGTGCTCCGTCTCCTTCTTCAACACCAATATGAAGCAAAGTACCTTCGTAAAACGATTCGAATTCCATCGTCGCCTTATCGGTTTCGATCTCAGCCAGAATATCGCCTTCTTCTACTTTATCTCCCTTTTGTTTCAGCCATTTTGCAACGGTACCTTCTTCCATGGTATCGCTCAAACGAGGCATTTTGATAACTTCTGCCATAATTTAGTCTAATTTATGTGCCAGGAATGGATAGTCCTCCTGTTCGTAAACAACGTCATACATTACATTCTTGTCTGGAAAATCTGATTCATCTGCGAATTTCTCACATTCTGAAACTCTTTCCTTAACGCGTTTGTCTATCTCTTTTATTTCTTTTTCTGAAGCGTATTTTTTCTCCTTAATAACGTTCTTAACTTTCGTTATAGGATCTAATTTCTGATATTCAGCAACTTCATCCTTGGTACGGTACTTTTGAGCATCACTCATGGAGTGACCTCTGTAACGATATGTCTTCAATTCAAGGAAAGTAGGCCCATCACCTTTTCTAGCTCTGGTGATCGCCTCGTCGAATGCTTCCGCAACTTTTACAGGATCCATAGCATCTACAGGCCCACATGGCATTTCATAACCATTACCAAGCTTCCAAATCTCTGTATCTTTAGAAGTACGCGCTACTGAAGTTCCCATAGCATAACCGTTATTCTCTACACAGAATACAACCGGAAGGTTCCAGTTTACAGCCATATTCAGAGTCTCATGAAGAGAACCCTGTCTAACCGCTCCGTCACCCATAAAAGTAAGGGTAACATTGTCTCTCTTGTGATATTTATCTGCAAATGCAAGTCCGGCTCCTAAAGGAATTTGTCCCCCAACAATTCCGTGACCTCCATAAAATCTTTGTTCTTTAGCAAAAATGTGCATAGATCCACCAAGACCCATAGAAGTCCCTGTTTTCTTCCCGTATAATTCGGCCATTACTCTTTTAGGATCTACTCCCATCCCGATCGGCTGAACGTGGTTACGATATGCAGTGATCATACGATCCTTTTCCAGGTCCATCGCATGCAGTGCTCCGGCTAAAATCGCTTCCTGCCCATTATATAAATGTAAAAAACCTCTAACTTTTTGTTGAATATAAACCTGCGCCAACTTATCCTCGAATTTGCGCCAGAACAACATATCCTCGTACCACTTTAAGTATGTGGCTTTTGTAATTTTCTTCATCTAAAATTTATATTTAAAGGCCAGACAGATTGGTTTTGCCAAGCGGATAACAAAAATACTATTTTCGTTAAGAAACGAAAACAGTTTTAGGGCAAAAAATCACGAAAACCTTATAGACAGTTATTGTCGAAAACCAAAGGAAGCAGATCCTTTACAGAATCGGCCTTAATCACTTTTCCGGTTTCCCCCATAAAATACAATTCTATGGGTTTCTCCTGTTTAACTTCATATTCCACCAACGCCTGCCTGCATGCGCCACACGGAGGTACAGGAGCCTCAACAATATGATTTAGGGATTTTGCCGAAATGGCGATCTTAAGGATTCTGGTTTCAGGATATCTTGCTCCTGCAAAATAGATTGCTGTTCTTTCTGCACAAAGCCCCGAAGGATATGAAGCATTTTCCTGATTACTCCCTATAACAATTTCATCATTCTCTAAATATACTGCTGCACCGACTTTGAATTTTGAATATGGCGCATATGCTGAATCACGGGTTTCTACCGCTTTATGCATTAGATCCTGAACATCACGGGGAATTTCATCTACAGAATCATAAACTTCCAAATTGGAAGTTATAGTAAGTGGTTTCATAGATTATTATTGGAAAGACAAGATAAAAGATTCCAAAGTGGAATCAGGTATCTATAAGATAGATTTAAGATTTGGTCTCTATCTAATTATTAAAACTATCTCCGAAATTAAAACTCAATCCGAACCTTAGTGTTCCTTCTAAAGGACTTGGGACAGACGAAGTAGAAAAAAGATATGAAGCATCGATCACTACAGACTCATAAGCAAAACCGGCTCCCAGAGAGAAGAATCTTCGAAAACCTTTCTCCTCGCTTTCATTAAAATACCCAGCTCTTAGGGCAAATTTATCTCTATACCAATATTCTGCTCCTATAGCCAAGGTCACTTCCTGAAGCTCTTCAGAAAAACCATCTGGTGCATCACCAAAAGATTTAAAAATTCCTTCGATAGCACCTATATCATTATATTCTTCATCATCTTCACCATCGATATCCCCGTCATCATCAAAATCCTGAGGGGTTGGAACCAGAAGCTTATTAAATTCCACATAAGTTCCAAGACGATTATCTGCATCAAAAATAAAGTCAAATCCTGCTCCTAATTTCAAATTGGTAGGTATAAAGTTCTCCTGACCTGCATCATCGTACTTCATTTTAGGACCGATATTAGAAATATTTGCACCCAACCTCCATCTTGCATCAAACGAGCTTAGTGTTAATTGTTCGCCTTCATAAAAAGCGGCGACGTCAACTCCGAAGGTCGAGGCAGCACCCAGGTCTTCATTATCCTGAAGTCCAAGATCAGACCTAAGGTACCTTCCAGCAACGGCCATAGAAAAATTCTCACTTAATATCAGGGAGTATGAAACATCAAAAGTCAGCTCATTTGGATTCACCAAGAGAGGCACCTCCTCAAAAGTTCCTCTGGTTTCGATAGACCCAAGACTAAAATATCTTAAACTCGCTGCAGCTGCGCTACGGTCATTGATTTTATGAAAATAATTTAAACTTCCCAGAAATATATCATTAACGATTTCACTTAAATAAGGTGTATAACTAACCGCCACACCATTTTCCCTGGTTGCAAAAGCATATTTCGCAGGATTCCATTGTTGAGAAAAAACATCTGGTGAAGTGGCAACACCCTGGTCTCCCATACCAGCAGCTCTGGCATCGGCCGCTACTAATAAAAACGGAACAGCAGTAGTAATAACCCTATCCCTTTCATCCTGGGCAAAAGCTGAATTATCGGCAAATAAAAGCACCGTAATCAAAAAGAATGTAATTTTTTTCATTATAGTAGTTAATGATAAACAAATATATAGTAATATTCCTGTTAAGAAAGAACCTACACTTTAAAAAGCATTTAAATTAAAAGAAATCCCAAAAATTCCATATAAGTGGAAATCTTCAGGACTAATGAATATAACTCTAATTAATTGAATTTATTGCAGTAGATAGACAAGAGACATATAAAATCGATAATATTGAAAATAAATAACAATTTTTTAGAAATTGAAGCGTTTAAACATGTCAAGAATTTTTCTGAACCTAAAAGACTAAAAATAAACCAGATATAAAACATAGATAGGTTATAGCATATCAGAGAGTTATACGATTTTTGAGACTTTCAGAAATAACAAAATAATCTTGTACATTTATCGTTAATTAGTATATTGCAGAGCCTAAATTTCTATCATAAAGAAGGAAATAATATGAAATTGAATGTAGCTTTAAAAGGCGTAATTGCTGTGGTTTGCGGCCTTAGTTTACTTAGCTGTAACAAATCTAACAATTACAAAAACACCTCTCGAGCAACCGGTTGGGATATAAATTCTGACGAAGGTGGATTCCAGTATAATACAGACTACAAAGAGCAGGAAGCTGCTCCGGGATTAGTCTTTGTTGAAGGTGGTACTTACACCATGGGACGTGTACAGGATGACCCGATGCATGACTGGAATAACACTCCAACCCAACAACATGTGCAGTCCTTTTACATGGACGAAACGGAGGTTACCAATAAAATGTACCTGGAATACCTTGATTGGTTAAGAAGGGTTTTCCCTCCAAGTGAACAGAATTACAAAAATATATATGACGGCGCGTTACCCGATACTCTTGTATGGAGAAACAGACTTGGTTACAACGAAACCATGGTAACAAATTATCTTCGCCATCCTGCCTATGCTGAATACCCGGTAGTAGGAGTTAGCTGGATCCAGGCCGTGGAATTCAGTAAATGGAGAACAGATCGTGTAAACGAGCATCGCTTACAGGATGAAGGATTTATAAAAGAAGGAGCTCACATTGCAGATGTAGACGCCTCTTCTACTTTTAATACTGAAACTTACATTCACACTCCGAGTAAAGCTTATGGTGGGAACACTGAAATAAGCCAGGGTGGTGATGAATCTCAGGACAGGTTAAACGAAACAAATGACGCCGGAAACCCGGTGAAAAAGGTTTACCCAGGAAGAGAAAGCGGGTTGATCTATCCCGAATACAGACTCCCTACAGAAGCTGAATGGGAATATGCAGCTTTAGGTCTTGTTGGAATAAGAAACTACAATACCTACAGAGGTAGAAAAAAATATCCATGGGATGGTCAATACACCAGAAATGGAGATGTTAAGAAAATGGGAGACCAGCTAGCCAACTTCAAACAGGGAGATGGTGATTATGGTGGTATCGCAGGTTGGAGTGATGACGGAGCTGATATAACAGCAGAAGTAAAAACCTACGAACCAAATGATTTTGGTCTTTATGACATGGCGGGTAACGTTTCAGAATGGGTTGCCGATGTATATCGCCCGATTGTTGACGATGAATTCAATGACTTTAACTATTATCGTGGTAACGTTTACACCAAGCATGCTATCACAGAAGATGGAACAGTAAAGGTTGTTGGAACAGACGATATCGTATATGACACTCTAAGTAATGGAAAACTGGTTGCAAGAAACCTTCCAGGTGAGATCGCACAGGTTCCGGTAACTGAAGAAGACACTTATATGAGAACCAACTTCACTGAAAGCGACCAAAGAGATTTCCGTGATGGTGATAAAAGTTCTAGTAGATATTACCAACCTTTCCAGGATACGGATGGAGATGCTTCTAAAAGAATGTATAACTCCCCTACTTATGATAACTTCTCTTATGCCGACAGTACATCTGAAGGAATTACAGAAAGAGGATACGATAAAGAGAAAAGAACAACTCTTGTAAGTGATGAAGTAAGAGTATATAAAGGAGGAAGCTGGAGAGACCGTGCATATTGGTTAGACCCTGCACAACGTCGTTATTTCCCTCAGGATATGGCAACAGATTATATAGGGTTTAGAAATGCAATGTCCAGAGTTGGATCTAAATCTTTGGATAAAAACAAGTCTGCAAGGAGCAATTAATAATTGTAACCTAAAATATACTTAAAGCCCTAACTAGTTTAGGGCTTTTTTTATAGTTTTAGTTTATGAAAACAGCCAGAATTCACCAGCGCTTCCTACTATGCACCGGAGCAGACACTGACACCAGAAAGATCCGTAAGGACAGTATGTTTTTCGCTCTAAGAGGAGATAACTTCAATGGTAATGAATACGCAGAAGAAGCCTTGAGAAAAGGAGCCAGGTACGCTGTTGTAGATGATAAGAGCTACGCCAAGAATAAGGAAGAGTATATTGTCGTAAAGAACGCTCTCGAGACACTACAAAAGCTTGCTCTATTTCATAGAAATTACCTCGGCATTCCAATTTTGGCTATTACCGGAAGTAATGGGAAAACAACCACGAAAGAACTTATCAATTCTGTGCTATCCAGAAAATTCAAAACTATTGCTACCGCTGGTAATTTAAATAATCACATTGGGGTACCTCTCACCTTACTTTCAATGGATGACCAAACAGAGTTTGGGATCGTGGAAATGGGGGCAAACCACCTTATGGAAATTGAGTTTCTATGCACCATCGCGCAACCCGATTACGGATACATTACAAACTTCGGAAAAGCACACCTGGAAGGATTTGGTGGTGTGGAAGGTGTTATAAAAGGTAAAACTGAGCTTTATAAACACTTACAGGAAAATCAAAAATTGATCTTTCTGAATCTCGATGATGAGATACAGAAAAAGTACCAAGAGTACAATCACACCTTCAGTTTCGGAGAGGACAGTGAATCAGAAGTTCAATTGGAATATATTGCTAAAGGTCCAATGGCCCATTTGAATTTCAATCAAACAGAATTCAAGAGCAATTTAACCGGAAGCTATAATGCTACCAATATGGCAGCAGCCTTATGCATAGGCCTATATTTTAAGGTCGATTTTAATGACATACAGGATGCAATTGGAAAATATACCCCACAAAACAATCGTTCTCAAATAATAGAGAACGGCAGCAACGTAATCATAATGGATGCCTACAACGCAAACCCAACCAGCATGCATGCCGCTTTGGAGAATTTTAAGAGCCTGGAGACCTCTAAACAGAAAATAGCCATTCTGGGAGATATGTTTGAGCTTGGAGAATCATCCTCTTTTGAACATCAGGTTATTGCCAACAATGTAAAGAATAGTAATTTCTCAGAATCTTACCTGGTAGGTTCTAACTTTAAGAAAACAGAGGCCCAGGGCAATCTGATCTTCAAATTCAGAGATACAGATCATTTATTGGAACACTTAAACGATAGTGACTTTGAAAACTGCTATTTCCTTATAAAAGGATCACGCGGTATGGCCCTGGAGCGCGCTCTGGAATCTATAAAAAGATAAAGCACTATTCAGCATCCACTTTTCGGGTAGAATGAAGCATATCTAATTTCCATCCTTCCTGGGTTTTAACTGCCGTGGCACTTTCCAACCAGTTGATTTCACCCACAATTTCTCCATCACTCATAAAAGTTGCAGTATTATGATACGCAATCCAGGCCGTATTACCAGATATTTCTACCTGTATGAATTCAAAATTATTGACCCTCTTACTTCCCCTAAGATCATAGGATGAAAGCTCCCTTTTAATTCTCTCCATATCCCAAACCTCACCCACCTCGAGAAGTAAAAAGTCTGAGGTATAATACTTATTAAGAGCCTCTAAATTCATTTCAGAGAATACATCGTCAAAGGAATCCTGAATTAAATCTTTTAATTTCTGTTCATCTGAAGATTGGGCATTCATCTGGAAAGTCATACACACTAAGCACAGGAAAAGGAATTTTTTCATTTCTAAAATTTATAATTTTACTATCCAAGATACTCGATTTTCAAAAACAAAAAAACCTCACCGGGAAGTGAGGTTTGAAATAAAGTGAAGTGTACTGGATTCGAACCAGTGACCCCTACCCTGTCAAGGTAATGCTCTGAACCAACTGAGCTAACACTCCTATTTTAAGGCAATATATTAAAAAGGATTTATCATCTACAATTTAAATCGACCTCCATTTAAAATTTAATCAATAAAAAAAGGCTTCCAAAAATGGAAGCCTTTTCAATTCTGTGGGCGCGAAGGGATTCGAACCCCTGACCCCTTGGGTGTAAACCAAGTG
>CBDTXN010000045.1:0-15849 GCA_965364455.1 uncultured Flavobacteriaceae bacterium | reverse complement strand
GGCCGGGGTTAGAGTTAATGATATCCTATCTGTATTACAGGGATATGTTGGTGGGATCTATACTGCAAACTTTAGCCGATTCGGAAAACAGTATCGCGTTTTCGTTCAATCCCTGCCAGATAATCGTGTCTCCAGGGAAAGCCTGAACAGCATGTATGTTCGAACATCCAGTGGTGAAATGTCACCGGTATCTCAATTTGTTACCCTAAACAGGATCTACGGTCCGCAAACCATTAGCAGGTTCAACCTTTTCAATGCTGTAGCCATAAACGGTACTGCAGCATCGGGATTCAGTTCGGGAGGGACCATAGACGCTATTAACAGAACTGCGGATGATGTACTGCCAAATGGATATGATGTAGCTTTCTCGGGATTAACCCGTGAAGAAATAGCTTCGGCAGGACAGGCCGGTATCATTTTTATGTTGAGTATTGTTTTTGTGTATTTTCTTCTGGCTGCACAATATGAGAGCTATTTGTTGCCATTTTCGGTTATTCTTTCTTTACCTATTGGAGTTGCAGGAGCATACCTGGCTACATGGTTAACCGATAATCAGAATAATATCTATTTCCAGATCGCTCTTATCATGCTTATAGGATTATTAGCTAAAAATGCCATCCTGATCGTGGAATTTGCTAGGCAAAGGCGATTCGATGGCCTATCGATAACAGAAGCGGCTATTGATGGAGCCAAAGTGAGATTACGACCAATTTTAATGACCTCTTTTGCCTTTATTTTAGGGTTAATGCCTCTTGTTCTAGCAAGTGGAGTTGGCGCTGAAGGTAACAGGTCTATTGGTACAGGGGCTGCTGGAGGATTACTTATAGGAACAGTATTCGGGGTGTTCGTAATTCCGGTGCTTTTCATCATCTTCCAATGGTTACAGGAAAGAATTGGAAAGAAACCTGAAACGGTTCAAAACGATTAATTAATTCAGGAAATTAAAAAAATGAAGTTATTATCAAATCTGAAAATATTAGTTGCGGGTTTTGCCATTATCAGCCTTCAATCCTGCTTTGTTGCCAAAGACTATGAGAAGCCAGAGGTTGTAAAGGAAGACCGCTACAGAACCGATAATATTGAACAGGATACTTTGAATATTGCCAACGTTTCCTGGAGAGAAATGTTTACAGATCCTGTTCTTCAGGAGTATATCGAAACCGGGCTACAGAATAATATTGATATCAGGATCGCACTGCAACAGATCATAGCTGCTGAAGCCTACTTAAAACAAGGGAAAGCAGGTTATCTACCCACACTGAATGGTGATGCATCCTTCACCCATCAGGAACTTTCTGAAAACAGCCAGTTTGGATCTTTATTTAGTTCGGTAAACCAGTATCAACTAAGTGCCGATCTTTCCTGGGAAGCTGATATTTGGGGTAAAATAAGAAGTCAGAAACGTGCTTTTGATGCCAGTTACCTTCAAAGTATCGCTGCACACCAGGCAGTAAAAACAAGGCTTATTTCAGCTATAGCATCCACCTATTACCAGTTGTTGGCTTTAGATGAACAGATCAGGATCACCCAGGAAACTGTTGAAACCCGCGAGAAAAGTCTTGATGCGACGAAAGCGCTTAAAGAAGCAGGAAATCTTACCGAAGTTGGGGTAAAGCAAACTGAAGCCCAATACTATACGGCTAAAGGGATATTGATAGATCTCAGGAATGAGGAAAGATTACTGGAGAATACCTTATCTATTCTTTTAGGAGA
This sequence comes from uncultured Flavobacteriaceae bacterium, assembly GCA_965364455.1. Taxonomy (GTDB): domain Bacteria; phylum Bacteroidota; class Bacteroidia; order Flavobacteriales; family Flavobacteriaceae; genus Christiangramia. The sequence goes on along the minus strand of CBDTXN010000045.1, from coordinate 14,136 downwards.
AGCTCCCATGCAAATTGAACGAACAGATCTGGATGATCAGGAGATCACAACAGAACTTAATATTGGTGTCCCGGTACAATTATTACGGAACAGACCAGACGTTATTGCTGCCGAATATGAGCTAATGAATGCTTTTGAACTAACAAATGTAGCCAGGAGTAACTTTTATCCATCCCTTACCCTATCTGCAACTGGTGGACTTCAAGCCCTCGAGGCAGAAGATTTGTTTAGTGTGAACTCGTTATTTGCAACTATTGTTGGTGGATTAGCTCAACCTATTTTGAATGGAAGAAGGATAAGAACAGAATTTGAAGTTTCTGAAGCACAGCAGGAACAGGCCAGACTGGAGTTTAGAAGAACGATCTTGACTGCCAGTAAGGAAGTTTCAGATGCGCTTTATTCCTATGATGCCGCGACCCAGAAAATAGAGGTAAAAAGAAAAGAATTTGAGGCTTATGACCTTGCCACAAACTATTCTGAAGAATTGCTGGTGAATGGTCTTGCCAATTACCTGGAAGTACTAACAGCCCGGGAAAATGCTTTAAACTCCAGTTTAGATCTCTCCAGTGCCAGGTTTAATCAGCTAAAAGCTGTAGTTGACCTTTACGAGGCACTTGGAGGCGGATGGAAATAATTTAAAATTTTTTATTGTTAGTTGTTGGTTGATTATGACCTCTGACCTTAGGGTTTGAGGTCATTTTTTTAACCCAACCTTAAATATAAACCTCAGCGCTAATTCCTATCTTTATTTTTAATAATTATTAGATTATGAAAAGTAGTTTCAACGAAATAATAAAAAGTGAGATCCCGGTTTTAATAGATTTTCATGCAGATTGGTGCGGTCCTTGTAAAATGCTTGCTCCAATACTTAAAGAAGTAAAGGAAGAACTTGGAGACCAGGTTAAAATAGTAAAAATAGACGTTGATAAGAATCAGCCCCTGGCCACAAAATACCAGGTAAGAGGAGTTCCAACAATGATCCTGTTTAAAAACGGGGAGCAAAAATGGCGACAATCTGGTGTTTTATCCAAACAGGAGATCAAACAAAAGATCACCTCGGCCTGATCATAGTTCTTTTAATGGCGGGACTTTAAATTTATCTATATCCCATCCGGCTAGTTCTGCTCCAGCCAGGTAAGCACTTTCGAGAAATTCCAATAATTGTGTTTCGGGATGGTCGTATTCCTTAAGATCTGCAAAGGTAAGTACTGCCATGTGAGTGCCATTATTCAATATCCAATTTGCTTCTTCAGGTTCTAACGGCTGTGCTTCCAGGTTTTCAGGAGCAGGATAGGTATAGGAGTAAAACGCAGGTTCCTGAACATTTTCATCACCCGCCCAGAATCCAAAACTTATACACTCATGACTATAGGCATCTTTGTCTGAAACCCTGGCCTCCTGAGGCATTGGTGGTGCCTTCTTACCAGAGAATCTCGTAACAGCAAGATCCATAGAATGCCAGTACAGATGTACCGGACAGGTTTTCCCGTAAAACCTTCCGCTGAATTCCTTAAAAATTGAATTCACCCACAAAAATGTCTTCCAATAGGCAGTCGCATATTTTTTACTATAATGATGCAGATCCTCAATTTCTGAAAATCTTTTTTCGATATTAAGGTCATAAGGTTTGCCATTGATCTTTACATTGATATCAAGTTCCTTCAGAATACTTATCAGGTAATTATAGAAGTCGGCGACACTAAGATCTTTTTCCAACCGGAAAGACCTGATCTCACCGGTACTTTTAAAGATCTCCATTTTATTCTCAACAATATTTAGAGTCAGGGAAAAAGACTCATATCCATGTTCTATAGAAATAGGGCCTGTATTAAAGCCTTTTTCATTTACATAAAGAGTAATATACCACCAATGGTTTTTCCTGGGAGCAAAGCACATTCTAATCTTCCCCATGATCTGAAAGTAAAGATGCAAAGTGAGTTTTTTCTTTTCGTTACCCACATACTTTAGGTCTGGTAAATGATTGGCTGGTATCATATCTCTATCTTAATTTTCCTCCTTTTGCTGCCCACCAGGGGTGAATTTCAACTTTTAGCCTACCTGCCTTCACCATTGGATCTAAATTCGCCAGGCTATCTGCTTCTTTCTGGGTCGCAGTATTAAAAACCACGATCCCGCGTATATCCCCATCATCTCCCATGGGCCCGGTTAGGCTCGTATATCCTTCCTCGTATAACCAGGATAAATGTTCAAGATGTTTCTTTTGCAGTTCGGCCGCTTCAGTTGAATCCTGACTGCGGGTAGCTCCCGATTTTAAAAATACCATATAATATTGTTGCATTAAATAGGTGGTATCCCCTTCTTTATAACTAAATGTCTGATAACCATCCTTTTTTAATTGCTCCTCTATTGAAGCCATATTAGGTGTTTTAACAGAATCCTTCTTAACTTCTGTTTCCACATTTTCTTCTATAGACTTTTTGGTTGTATCGTTGCATCCCAGGATTACACCGATTGCCATTATGCATAAAATTCTTTTCATAAATTCCAGGTTTTAAATGGTTTTGCTATTAGATTCGAATTGTAATAAGCCAGGTTTCCGGTCACTTCCTCACCCAGCCATTCCGGTTTTTCAAAATGCTCCTCTTCGTCCTGAAGCTCCACTTCAGCCAGGACCAATCCACTGTTGTCTTCCAGAAATTCATCAATTTCATAAGTATGATTTCCAAAATCCAATTCATACCTATATTTCTCGATCTTTCCGGGCTCACATATTTTTAAAAGTTCCTTGGCCTCACCCAGTTCTATTTCCTTTTCCCATTCAAACCTTGTTAATCCATTTTCTGAAGACTTCCCTTTAATGGTCATAAATGCCTGGTCATCTGTGACACGTATCCTTATAGTTCTTTCGGGATCAGTATTTAAATATGCCTGTATAAAATGAGTCTTTTTTCGAGATGCTTCTTTAAAATCATCAGACTTAACCAGGAATTTCCTTTCTATTTCTGTCATTCTATTTTTTGAATTTTTCTGCAATCATTTTGATCTCATCAGATTCTATTTTTCCGCTTCGGTATTCATTGTTTGCAAGGTAGATCATGGTTTCAACAATAGTCTCCGGTTGAATACTTCTATATTTTTTCAGTTTACCTACTAGCAAATGATCTCCAACCAACATTATTTTTTTCCAGATATATTCCATTGGCCGGTTTTCTTCCCTGTTGCCCCCTATTAGCGAAGGTCGCAAAATATAGGTGTTGGGAATATGCCTTTCCAGCACAGCTCCTTCCATCTCGCCTTTTATCCTATTATAAAATATTCTGCTATTTTCATTGGCTCCCATTGCAGAGATCACCTGGAAAGTATTTATCTTATTCTTTTGAGAAAGCTTTGCCGCAGTTGCCGGAATGCAAAAATCCACCTTTCTGTAAATTTCGCTATCAGGTGTTTTTTGTTTGGTTGTTCCAACACAACAATAAACTTCATCTGCAGTAAAAATATTATGGAATTGATCCAATTCAAAGAGATCTATCAGGTATTCCTCAATTTTCTCATGCTTCAATTTTACATGATTTCTGGTAAAAACCTTGATCTTTCGGTAGCGGTCGTCTTCAATAAGCTTACGCAACAGAATACTACCCGTTAATCCTGTAGCACCAAGAATAATTGCTGTTTTAGCCCTATTCATCTGCTAATAATTATAATTTACACTAAAGATATTATATAAATTTGCAAGGTGGAAAAACTTCGCAAAATTATCCATATAGACATGGATGCTTTTTACGCATCTGTTGAACAACTGGACAATCCCGAACTTAGAGATAAACCAATTGCCGTTGGTGGCAGCTCTCAGCGTGGGGTCGTGAGCGCAGCCAGTTACGAAGCAAGAAAATTTGGGGTTAGAAGTGCCATGAGCAGCGTAATTGCTAAAAGAAACTGCCCCGACCTTATCTTTGTAAAACCTCATTTTGAGCGATATAAAGAGGTTTCCCAGCAAATAAGGGAAGTCTTCTTTGAGTATACAGACCTGGTGGAACCTCTTTCTCTAGACGAAGCATATTTAGATGTCACCGAAAATAAGAAAGGCCTCATGAGTGCCACGCTTATTGCCAAGCAAATAAGAGATAGAATAAAGGAAAAAACGGGACTAAATGCTTCAGCCGGAATTTCCATAAACAAATTCATTGCAAAAGTAGCCAGCGACGTTAATAAGCCAAATGGTCAGAAGACCGTCCCTCCGGAAGAAGTTCTTCAATTTTTGGAAGAACTGGATATACGTAAGTTCTACGGTGTGGGAAAAGTGACCGCGGAAAAGATGTATCGTCTGGGAATTTTCACAGGAAAAGACCTTAAAGAAAAGACCGAAGAATACCTTTCAGAACATTTCGGAAAAAGTGGCTCTCACTTCTATAATGTTGTACGGGGAATTCATCATAGTGAGGTAAAACCACACCGAATAAGAAAATCTTTAGGTGCTGAAAGGACCTTCAGGGAAAATATATCTTCCGAGATCTTCATGCTGGAGAGACTCGAGAACATAGCCGAAGAAATAGAACGTAGACTTACCAAGAGCAAGGTTGCCGGTAAAACGATCACTTTAAAGATCAAGTACAGTGACTTCACCCAGCAAACCCGCAGTAAAACAATAAACTATTATATTGCCAATAAAGAACTCATCCTCGAGATCGCGAAAGAGCTGTTGTATCAGGAAAAAATGAAGAATTCGGTAAGGCTATTAGGTATAAGTTTATCAAACCTTAATACAGAAAAGGGAGATGACAAGAATGCAGATAAAGAAATTTCAGTACAGTTAAAATTCAAGTTTTAGATATTTATGAAAAGCTATTTTGTACTGATTACCTTATCCATAGTATTTTGCCTTACTTCATGCAATGAGGATCATAAACCATACGAATTACCTGAAAATGCCCATTATCTCATTAATGGCGACAGCCTTAAAACCTGGAAAATAGCACGTAGATATAATGACGACATCAGAATGAATATGGGTCCTTGCTTTATGGCCTACAGACAAAGCTTTAAGGCAGATCAAACCGTATTCGACAATAATAAAGATAACGCAGATTGTGGACCTTCGCTAAAGGCTGAGTGGGAATTTAAACAAGGCCCAAAAGGCGATCCTTATATTAAATTAAGTAGTCCGGACATACCTGAACTGATGAATACAGACAAAAATTACAAATATTTCAAGATCCTGAAGCTTACCGCGGACACTTTGAAAATATCCTTTAAACATAACCAATACGGAAATGAATCAAGGACAATTACAGATATCCTGGTAAGGGAAGATCTGGATATTGGCGATCGGTATTTTCACCATTAAAAAACCGGAAACCTATCTTTCAATAAATTTCCGGTTCAATATTATTTGGAACAGTTTTCTATTCTATTTCTGACACCCTCAAGGTGTTCACCATCCCTTTAGCAGTAATAGGCATCGCTGCCAGGTTGATCGTAAAATCACCAGTCTCCACAAATTTAAATTTTTTGGCCATAGCGCTAATATCTTCTATTGTTTCATCTGTACTTACAAACTTATCATAGAAGAAAGCTTTAACTCCCCAAAGTAAACTCAATTGATTTAGTATTCTTCGGTTAGAAGTAAAAACAAGAATATGAGCTTCAGGTCTCCATGCTGAGATCTGGAAGGCCGTATAACCACTATTGGTCAATGTACAAATAGCTTTTGCTTTGATCTCGTTGGCCATATGAGCTGCATGATAACAAATGGCTTTGGTAATATATCTTTTGGTTCTAACATGAGGTGGTTCATGAGGAACTTTGATCAATGGTGAGTTCTCCACACTATGAAGTATCTGAGCCATCTTCTGAATTACCTGCACCGGATACTGCCCAACGGAAGTTTCACCACTTAGCATCACTGCATCTGCACCGTCCATCACAGAATTGGCAACATCATTTACCTCAGCTCTGGTTGGAGTAAGGCTGGTGATCATGGTTTCCATCATTTGTGTAGCGATGATCACAGGAATTCTGGCTTTTTTAGCCGTTAATACCAGTTTCTTCTGAATAAGCGGAACTTCCTGAGCAGGAATTTCAACTCCCAGGTCACCACGGGCAACCATAAGTCCGTCACAATAAGCTACGATCTTATCGATATTTTCAACCCCTTCTGGCTTTTCGATCTTCGCCACGATAGGGATCTTATATTCTGTATGTTTCTTAATTAAATTCTGAAGTTCTATAAGGTCTTCCGCATGTCTTACAAAAGAAAGGGCCATCCAGTCTACTCCTATTTCGCAAGCAAAAATGGCATCCTTAACATCCTTTTCAGTTAAAGCAGGAAGCGAAATATTAGTATTAGGAAGATTCACTCCCTTTTTAGACTTAAGCGGCCCACCCTGAATAACTTTGGTTTTTACCTCATTCTTTTTATTGGTACTAACAACTTCAAAGATAAGCTTACCGTCATCAAGTAAAATTCTTTCCCCGGCTTTTACATCCTGAGGAAAAGAGTCGTAATTCATATAAACCCGTTCCGCAGTACCTTTGAATTCCTCTCCGGTAGCGAAAGTTATATGGTCGCCTTCATTTACCACAACTTCTTCCTTCATTACCCCAACTCTAAGTTTAGGTCCCTGAAGGTCACCAAGAATTGCCGCATTAAAACCGTCTTCTTCATTTAATTCGCGAATCATTTTAATCCTCTCTTTTACATCTTCATAATCGGCATGAGAGAAATTAATACGAAACACATTTACACCTTCCTGCAACATTTTTCTTAAGACTTCCTTACTACTGGTTGCAGGGCCCAGTGTGGCGACTATTTTTGTTTTCTTGTTGGTAGGCATTATTCGAAAATTAGATTTTGTTTGGATTTTAAATTATCTACATCAATGGCATAAGCGCCCTGAACACCCGGAATCTGTCCGATCCTATTTAGCAATTTGTTAAACTCTTTTGGTTGAATTTCTTCCCCAATTTTCAGAAAGTAGTCTACCTTATTATATTCCGGAATAAGATAAACTTCCTGTGGACTTAACTCTTCCTCTTCAAAAAGTGATCCTGAGCTTAATATTCTTTTCGGTTCACCCTTGAACTTGTTAGCTACAAGGTCCAGACTATAGTAAGAATTTGGGTCTTTGTGAGAATATAAGGCATACAAAGCATTATATTCATTATGGTTAAAGTCAATATCCCTGCGTTCTCTTTCGAGTTTAATTTTGAGATATTTATTAATAAAATACGCCATTTTATATCCCTCCAGGGAAGAATAAATGGCGATTAAATTAAAACTTTCATCTTCAACTTCAAGAAGCATTTTATGCAACTGCATAAACATTCACTTTAAGGCTAAAGATACTATATGATTAACAAAATGAAGATTTTAAGCCCTTAAAATTCATAATTATTTACGAAAACGTTATAGTTTATGGCTTATTATTAAAGTTAATCTATTTTGTTTTGAAGCGCATAGTAGGCTCTTTTCGACGCTTTTTCCTCGGCTTTCTTTTTTGAAGTGGCTCTTGCTTTGGCAACCACTCTATTGTTTATCCGAAGTTTTACCGCAAAATGTTTCAACTCATCGTTTCCGGTGTCTTCGTAAACTTCATAATCGAACTCTTTCTTCTCTTTCTGACACCATTCGATCACAAGACTCTTATAACTTATCACCTTTCCTTCAAGCTGTTCGATATCAACATATGGATCTATCACCCTTTCATAGATAAATCGCTTGCAGTATTTATAGCCGCGGTCCAGGTAAATAGCCCCTACGAGGGCCTCAAATAAATTACCGTGAATATTGACACCAAACTGGTCTTTAGCAATATTGGTTTGTACATGATTGATCAAACCCAGGTCTTTACCAAGTTCATTCAAATGCTTGCGACTTACAACCTTAGATCTCATTTTGGTTAGATAACCTTCGTTACCCCCGGGCACCGCCTTAAAAAGATGAGAAGCAACAACGGCACTTAACATGGCATCACCCAGGAATTCCATTCGTTCGAAATTGATGGCGTTACCCTCTTCGTCCTTTCTGTTTAAGGAGCGATGAGTGAATGCTTTCTTATAGTGGGTTAGAGATTTAGGTTTAAACCCAAGGATTTGAGTTAGGATATTAAAAAAATTCCCGCCTTGTGAAGAGCGGGAATTTAATATGTTTCGAATAACACTCATGGTTTACTCGTCAAGTTTCTTGAACACAACGCAAGCATTGTGGCCTCCAAACCCAAAGGTATTACTCATTACAACGTTAACATCTCTCTTCTGAGCCTTGTTTAAGGTAAGATTAAGTTCAGGATCGATATTCTCGTCAATATTCTCATGATTAATTGTAGGAGGAACAATTCCATGTTTCATGGAAAGAATGGCTGCAATAGCCTCAATAGCTCCTGCCGCTCCTAATAAATGCCCGGTCATGGATTTGGTAGAGTTGATATTGATGTTTTTTGCATGGTCACCAAACACCTTGGTAATAGCTTTTAATTCAGCTACATCACCAAGAGGCGTGGAAGTACCGTGCGTATTAATCGCATCAACTTCTTCCGGTTTAAGTCCGGCATTTCTTAGGCAATTCTTCATTACCGCTACTACCCCGTCTCCTTCCGGATGCGGTGCAGTCATATGGTAAGCATCAGAGGACAATCCCCCACCCAACACTTCGGCATAGATCTTTGCTCCTCGGGCTTTAGCATGCTCATATTCTTCAAGTATAAGCGCACCTCCACCTTCACCTAGCACAAATCCATCCCTGGTTGCATCAAATGGTCTTGAAGCAGTTTCAGGACTATCATTTCTGGTAGAAAGGGCATGCATTGCGTTAAATCCGCCCATTCCGGCAATGGTCACTGCCGCTTCAGATCCTCCGGAAACGATAACATCGCTATGCCCCAGCCTTATATTATTCAATGCATCTATCATGGCATTAGCCGAAGATGCACAGGCTGAAACAGTAGTATAGTTAGCTCCCATAAATCCGTGTTTGATGGAGATATTACCAGGGGCAATATCTGCGATCATTTTCGGAATAAAAAATGGATTGAATCTTGGAGAGCCGTCTCCTTCTGCAAAATTGATCACTTCATTCTGGAAGGTTTCAAGACCACCAATACCAGCACCCCAAATAACGCCAACGCGATACTTGTCTACTGTATCAAGGTCTATTCCCGAATCCTCGATAGCTTCATCTGCAGATACCATTGCATACTGAGCAAACCTATCTAGTTTTCTAGCCTCCTTACGATCAAAATGATCTAGCGGATTAAAATTCTTGAGTTCGCAAGCGAATTTAGTCTTGAACTTTTCGGTATCAAAATAAGTGATAGGCGCGCTACCACTTCTTCCATTTACAAGTCCATCCCAATATTCCTCTAAATTGTTACCAATTGGGGTTAAGGCACCAAGGCCTGTAACTACTACTCGCTTTAACTCCATATGGTGTGTTGATTTATTTTTTAGCGTCTTCGATATATGAAATTGCCTGACCTACAGTAGCAATGTTCTCTGCCTGATCGTCTGGGATTTGAATGTCAAATTCCTTCTCAAATTCCATGATCAATTCTACTGTGTCTAGTGAATCAGCACCCAAGTCGTTGGTGAAGCTGGCTTCGTTTACAACCTCATTCTCGTCAACTCCTAATTTGTCAACGATAATAGCTTTTACTCTTGATGCAATGTCTGACATAATTTTTTATTTTAATTTTGATTAGGTGGCAAAAATAAAAAACTTTATTTTAAAACCGATTTTTACTCCAAAAATGTGATGGTAATTTACATAAAATTCATTGAAAGCCTTTAATTTTACATCCTAATAAATGTTAACAACCTAATTTTGAGTAACAAAGCAAGTGCAAAAAAGAAAAGGATTGTAATTTTCGCTTCAGGTTCCGGCACAAACGCCGAAAATATCATCAAATTCTTCAAGGATTCCAAAAATGTAGAAGTTTCAGCCGTTCTTTCAAATAAAAGAAATGCTGGCGCATTAAAAAGAGCGTATGACCATAATGTAAAAGCGCTTCTTTTTGATAAGGAAGCACTATATGAATCTCACGATGTCTTGAATATTTTAAAGGATATGGATCCAGACCTAATTGTTCTTGCCGGTTTTCTTTGGCTATTCCCTTCAAATATTATTAGGGAATTTCCAGATCGCATCATAAATATTCATCCAGCACTTTTACCCAAATATGGAGGAAAAGGCATGTATGGAGCAAAGGTTCATGAGGCGATAATTGCCCAAAAGGAAAAAGAAAGTGGAATTACCATTCATTACGTGAACGAGAAATATGATGAGGGTCAAACCATTTTTCAGACGACCACTTCTATTTCTGAAAATGACACCCCAGAAACTCTGGCCACGAAAATTCACGAACTGGAATACAAGCATTTTCCTGAAGTGATTCAAAAAATCCTAGAAAAAAATAATTAGTGCAGACACCCAAAGTCCACATTTACACCGATGGTGCAGCAAGAGGCAATCCCGGACCCGGTGGTTTTGGAATTGTGATGGAATGGGTTGGAAAACCTTACCGCAAGGAATTCTCTCATGGTTTTAAACTAACCACCAATAACAGAATGGAGCTTCTGGCCGTAATAGTAGCATTAAAGCAATTAAAAAACCCAGGAACCCCTGTAAAGGTTTTCACAGATTCCAAATATGTAGCTGATGCCGTTAATAAGGGTTGGGTTTTTAGCTGGGAAAAAAAAGGCTTTGTTAATAGAAAGAATACTGACCTGTGGATAGAATTCCTGAAAGAAATCCGCAAACATCAGGTACAGTTTCAATGGATAAAAGGCCACAATGATCATCCGCAGAATGAGAGGTGCGACGCTTTGGCGGTGATGGCTTCCAAGAAAAAAAATCTTCCGGAAGACAAAGGATATAAAGCTTAACATTTAGCATTGGGTTTCGAGTTTATACCTTGAAAAACAAACTGTATATTTGCAGCGTTATTTAAAACCTATTATGAGCAAATTACTTATTGTTGGAACTGTTGCGTTCGATGCTATTGAAACTCCATTTGGAAAAACCGATAAAATCCTAGGTGGCGCTGCTACCTATATTGGTTTATCAGCTTCAAATTTTGACGTTGAAAGCGCGGTAGTTTCTGTTGTTGGAGAAGATTTCCCAGAAGAATATATAGACCTTCTTAAAAATAATAATATCAATATGGAAGGTGTTGAAGTTGTAAAAGGAGGTAAAACTTTCTTTTGGAGCGGTAGATACCATAATGATCTTAATACAAGAGATACTTTAGACACCCAGCTTAATGTACTTGCAGATTTTAAACCTGTAGTACCTGAATCTCATAAAGATTCTGAATTTGTAATGCTTGGAAACCTACACCCACTTGTTCAGCTAAGTGTACTTGAACAGGTAAAAGATCCAAAACTTGTGGTTTTAGACACTATGAATTTCTGGATGGATAATGCGCTTGAAGACCTGATGAAGGTGATTGAGAAAGTTGATGTTATTACGATCAATGATGAAGAAGCAAGGCAACTTTCAGGAGAATATTCATTAGTAAAGGCTGCAAGGAAGATCGAAGAGATGGGCCCTAAATATGTAGTTATTAAAAAAGGAGAGCATGGTGCTTTACTTTTTAACCAGGACCAGATATTTTTCGCACCTGCACTTCCTTTGGAAGAAGTATTTGATCCAACCGGAGCTGGAGATACTTTCGCCGGTGGCTTCATTGGCTATCTGGCCAGAACAGGAGATATTTCTTTTGAAAATATGAAAAGCGCCATTATTTACGGGTCTAACCTGGCTTCATTTTGCGTAGAAAAGTTTGGTACTGAAAGAATGCAAAGCCTAACTGGTGACCAGGTGAATAAAAGGCTTGATGAATTCAAGAGGTTAACCCAATTCGAAACACAACTAGATTAATATAACGCCCTGTAATTTCAGGGCTTTTTTTGTGACAAACACAACAAATTTCCAAAAGGAACCTTAGATATGAGTGATGCTTTAAAACACGAATGCGGAATTGCACACATTAGGCTTTTAAAACCTCTTGATTATTATAAAGAAAAATACGGTACAGCATTCTATGGGGTAAATAAAATGTACCTCATGATGGAAAAACAGCATAACCGAGGTCAGGACGGAGCCGGTTTTGCAAGCATCAAATTGAATACAATTCCCGGCGAGCGTTACATAAGCAGGGTTAGATCTAATAAAGCTCAGCCTATTCAGGATATTTTTGAGCAGATCAATCAAAGGATCAATGAAGAAATTCAGGCAAATCCAGAATATGCCGATGATACAGATCTTCAGAAAAGATACATTCCTTACCTGGGCGAGGTTTTCCTGGGGCATGTTAGATATGGTACTTTTGGTAAGAACAGTATAGAAAGTGTTCATCCTTTTCTTAGACAGAATAACTGGATGCACAGGAATCTTATCGTTGCCGGAAATTTCAATATGACAAACGTAAACAGGTTATTCAATAACCTTGTTGAATTAGGACAGCATCCTAAAGAAAGAGCTGATACGGTTACTGTCATGGAAAAGATAGGTCACTTCCTTGATTCTGAAGTTCGAAAATTATATAAAAAGTTGAAAAAGGAAGGCTATTCCAAGGTTGAAGCCTCCCCTATTATTGCTGAAAAACTTAATGTTGCCAAAATACTCAGGAAATCCTCAAAGATCTGGGATGGTGGTTACGCCATGGCAGGATTAATTGGTCATGGTGATTCATTCGTACTCAGGGATCCTGCCGGAATAAGACCAGCATACTATTATAAGGACGATGAAGTAGTTGTGGTAGCATCTGAAAGACCGGTGATCCAAACCGTCTTTAATGTAGACTTTAATGATGTGCATGAATTACCTCCAGGAAATGCTATTATCACTAAAAAGAATGGTAAGGTTTCTATTGAGGAGATCCTGGAACCTCTGGAAAGAAAAGCATGCTCTTTTGAGCGCATCTATTTTTCAAGAGGTAGCGATGCAGAAATTTATGAAGAACGAAAAATGTTAGGTAGACTTTTAATGCCTGATGTTTTAAAGTCTATAAAACACGATACTTTAAAAACGGTATTTTCATTCATCCCTAATACTGCCGAAACTTCTTTTTACGGAATGGTAGAAGCAGCTCAGGATGAACTGAACAAACAAAAGAATGAGGCAATTCTTGATGAAAAGGAAACACTTACCGATGCCAGGCTACAGGAGATCCTTTCTCACCGATTAAGGACAGAAAAGATCGCAATAAAGGATGTTAAGTTAAGGACTTTCATTACAGAAGATAGCAGCAGAGATGATCTTGTTGCTCATGTTTATGATGTGACTTACGGAGTGGTAAAACCAGACGATAATCTTGTTATTATAGATGATAGTATTGTTAGGGGTACAACTCTTAAGAAAAGTATCATCAAGATGATGGACAGGCTAAAACCAAAGAAGATCGTAGTTGTATCTTCTGCTCCTCAAATAAGATACCCAGACTGTTATGGTATTGACATGGCTCGCCTGGAAGATCTTGTAGCATTTAGAGCGGCTCTTGAATTACTTAAAGACCAAGGGAAGTACGACATCGTAGAAGAAGTTTATAATAAATGTAAGGAGCAGGTGGATCTCGATGACCGTGAAGTTCAAAATTTTGTAAAGGAAATCTACGATCCATTTACTGATGAACAAATTTCCGATAAGATATCTGAACTCTTATGTGATAAAGATGTGAATGCTGAAGTTAAGGTGATCTACCAAACTGTTGAGAATTTACATAAAGCATGTCCTAAGAATCTTGGTGACTGGTATTTCACCGGAGATTATCCAACTGCAGGTGGGAATAGGGTAGTTAATCGTGCTTTTATAAACTTTTTCGAGGGAAATAAAGGCAGAGCATATTAATAATTACCGTTTAGCTAAAAAAAACGCACTTTATCTAATATTCTTTGTGCATCATACTATTCTATATACATTAGTAATGCCATAACATAAGTAGGTTAAGTTCATGGTAGATTTGGGGCAAAAAAAGGTGGAATTCATTCCGCCTTTTTTTATGCGCTAGAATTACTTAATGCATTAAGCGTAATACATACAAAATTCTGTTTTTCAGTCTTTTAGCTAATTTTTTAGCATTTCATCTAAAAAATTAAATCAAACGAATAATTCCCTTTATATTTATAGAACCATAGCATAAGTAGGTTAAGTTCATGGTAGATTTGGGGCAAAAAAAGGTGGAA
>CBDTXN010000044.1:0-16050 GCA_965364455.1 uncultured Flavobacteriaceae bacterium | reverse complement strand
GAGAATGGCTGGTGATGGAATGAGCGAGGGTGGAAGATGAGAGAAATATAGACCTTGTAGTACCTGTTCCTTTACATAGAAACCGCGAAAAAAAGAGAGGTTATAATCAGGTGGAAGATTTTGGAAGAGAGATCGCTAAAGCCATAAATGCCGAATATCGAAACGATGTTTTACTTAAATCAAGCTCAACCCAGGCCCAGACTTTTAAAGATAGGCTTTCCAGGTGGGGGAAACTTGAAGAAACTCTATTGATACAAAACATAGCTGCCGCCTCCGGAAAACATATCCTGATAGTTGATGACCTGGTAACCACAGGAGCCACCCTGGAAGCTTGCGCTCATAAACTATTCGATATCCCAGGAGTAAAATTGAGTGTGGCTACGATGGCAATTACCGACTAAGCTTTGCGTTGTAATTCAAAATAATTGTTTCTTTGCTAAAAGTTTTCAGTTTTTATCTATGAACAAAAGGATACCCGGATTCGTAATCGTTCTAATATTGCTTTTTACCACCGTTCAGTGCGCCAAAAAAGGAATGCCTGAAGGAGGCCCTGTAGATGAGGAGCCGCCAAAATTCATTAAAGCAAATCCGGAGAACTATTCTATTAATTTTGATAAAGATGAGATCCGTATTTATTTTGATGAATATATAAAGCTGGAAAAACCACAACAGCAGATCATCATTTCCCCGCCTATGGACCCAAAGCCTAATATCATGCCCCTGGGGACGGCCAGAAAAGATATTAAGATCGAAATCTTCGACACCCTGGAAGAGAACACTACCTATGCTATCAATTTCGGCCGAAGTATCGTAGATAACAATGAGTCTAACCCGTATGATTATTTCAAATATGTATTTTCTACAGGTGATTATATAGATTCCCTAATGGTTAAAGGAAAAGTGGCCGATGCACAAAAAAAGGCCCCGGCTTCTCCGGTTTCTGTAATGCTTTATGAAATTGATACTTCCTTTACAGATTCCATAGTTTATAAAGAGACTCCTCGTTATGTAACCTATTCCCAGGATAGTACTTTCAATTTCTCTCTTGAGAACTTAAAGGCCGGTACCTATAAAATGATTGGAATTCTGGATAATAATGACAACTATCTATACAATCCAAAAAAGGAAAAAATCGGGTTTATTGCTGAAAATGTTACGATTCCTACAGACAGTACCTATTTAATTACGGTATTTAAGGAAGAACTTGAGTTTGAACCTAAAAGACCTACTCACCTAAAAGGAAACCAGATCCTGTTTGGATATGAAGGTTCTCCAAATCTGGACAGTTTATCTTTAGAACTTCTAAATCCAAAACCTGAAGGATATGTTTCCAGGATCATTAAGGATGCGAAAACAGACAGTCTTTATTATTGGTACAATATCAAACCGGAGTCTGACAGTCTTAGTTTCGAGATCGTTACTCCAACCACCAGGGATACATTACTAGCCAGGTTAACTACGCTGGAAAGGGATTCACTTCAGGTCTCTGCCGAATCTGGTGCGATCAATAAAAATTTCAAGTTCAAAGCCAATACTCCTATTGTTGAACATAATGAGGAATTCATTTCGATCATGGATCAGGATTCTTCCAATGTGGAGTTTACCAGTTCATTTGATCCGCTTAAGAATGAGATCGAATTAATGTTCGATAAAACACCGGAAAACAATTATCAGATCCTTGCCCTTCCTGGTGCTATAACAGATTTATTCCAGGAGACGAATGATACGCTAACTCAAAATCTAAGAACAAAACCACTGGCTGATTATGCGATGATCATACTCACCCTTCAGAATGTAGAATCATACCCTATCATTGTCCAGGTAACTGACACCAAAGGAGAAATTATCGCTGAGAAATATTCTGAAAAAAATGAACCTCTTACCTTCCGATATCTGAATCCAGGTAAAGTTTTATTAAGGATCATTTTTGATTCCAACGGCAATAATAAATGGGATACCGGTAATTATCTGAAAAAAATACAGCCAGAAAAGATCAAATACTACGCTGACACTCTTGAAGTAAGAGCGAATTTCGACTATAATGAAACTATTCGTCTAGAAGATTAAATTTATCCCTGTCCTGTAGGAATTTCAATTTTCAGCCAACCTCTGTGGAGCCACCCTTGCCACGGGCAATTTCAGTTGTAACCGTTTCTTCACGGTCTAGTTCCGTAAGATTATGGCCCAGGGTATCGTAAACGGCCGAATGCCCATTGTATACGTAACCATCTCCGTCTTTTCCTGTTCGGTTAAGACCTACACAAAAACTCATATTTTCAATCGCTCTTGCTTTTAACAAGGCATCCCAGGCATTCACCCTTTTTTCTGGCCAGTTCGCTACATAAATAAGCAGATCATAATCCTCCGTATTTCTTGCAAAAACAGGGAATCGAAGATCATAACAGATAAGCGGACAAATCTTCCATCCTTTATAATCAACTATAAGCCTATCCTTACCAGCCGTGTAGGTCTCATCTTCTTTTGCCAGGGTAAAGG
Source organism: uncultured Flavobacteriaceae bacterium (assembly GCA_965364455.1). Classification (GTDB taxonomy): domain Bacteria; phylum Bacteroidota; class Bacteroidia; order Flavobacteriales; family Flavobacteriaceae; genus Christiangramia. Next base: position 13,554 of record CBDTXN010000044.1, on the reverse strand, counting down.
TGTGGCGCTTATCATATAATTTATAAGAGCCGTCAGGAAAAACGAAGAACAGTCGGTTGTAATAATTGAAGTTTTCCGTAATTATCACACTCCCGGTAATAGCGGCAGATTTTTTCTTAGCCCAGTCTTTCATCCAGGCCAGGGTTTTCGCCTCTGTTTTTTCGGCCAGGTTTTCGGCATTCATACTGAAACCTGTGGTGAACATTTCCGGTAATATGATAAGTTCCACCTCATCTGAAATCTTCTCTATTTCCTTAGAAAAAAGTTTTCTATTTGCCTCTGCATCTTCCCAATGAAGGTTTGCCTGAATAAAGGCTATTTTTAGTTTTTCGCTCATACCCAAAAATATCAATTTTGAGGGAGCAATGCCAAATACGTGTTAAATCATTGGACATAAGCGAACGAATAAATAGTTTTAGTCTGTAAAAAATGAAATAGATTATGAGCGTAGGTACATTTCTTCAGAAGGATTCATACATGTCTAACACCACCAGAAGCCTTATTTCGGGCTTTGTTGGCGGGCTTGCCGGTACAGCAGTTAAAAGCCTGATTGAGCAATTTCTTCCCGTGCGTGAAGTGGAGCAGCGTTCCGCCCAGATTAAGATCGTAGATGATCTGTCTACCAAAATTACCGGTACTCCAATAAGTACCCAGAATGAAGCGATAGCAGAACAGCTAGTAAACATTCCGGTGGGAGGATCTTTAGGGGCAGCCTATGGATATGGTAAAAAAGACCGGTTAGGTTTAAGACCAATGGACGGAGTGATCTTTGGAGCAACAACCTGGGCATCTACTCATGAAACCTCTCTACCAATTTTAGGTTTGGAGCCAAAACCAACCGATATTCCTGTAAAAATGCAATTGAATGAACTTTTTGCTCATGTTGCTTTTGGAGTAACCACAGAACTGGTAAGGCATTATATGGAAAAGCAGTTTAGAGATTAATCACTTTTCCAGTTGTTTCAACATTCGTCGTATCCTATCTTCAATTTTTTCTGAAGATAGTTTTTCTCTTAGCCTGTCGGTTATAATTGGGAAGGAAAATGGCGTGGGTTTTTGACATTTTCTCCAGACTATTTTTTGATGTGAGATCCTTTCCAGGGAAAGCCTTAACCTGCCTTCCTCTAATTGATGTTCAAAAGTTTCCCGAAAAGCCTGCTGGTACAAAAGATTATCCTCTTCATAATCCCGGAATACACTAAACAACAACTGAGAATTAGACTGCAGATGTTTGCTCTTTACCAGTTTATTTGGATAGCCGGTAAAAACCAGGCCGGTAATTACTGCTATATCCCTGAACTTCCGTCTGGCCATTTCGGTGGCATTTAAACTTTTATAGAGATCGTCCATTAGAAATTCTGAAGAAAAAAGATCATTGTCCAGTACCTGCTGCATATCGATCTCCTGGTCTGAAAGTAATTCAAATCCGTAATCATTAAAGGCAATGGAAAAACTTATCGGTGATAAAAGGCTTATTCGGTAGGCAAGTAAGCTTCCCAGCGCTTCATGTACAAACCTACCTTCAAAAGGATAAAAAATAGCATGGTATCCTTCCCTGGTCTTAAAAGTTTCTATTAAAAATTCCCCGCTTTTAGGAATTATAGATTCTTTTTGCTGCCTTTCAAATATTGGTTTTAAAGCGTTTAATTCTTCGGAATTCTTAGAGTCATCTTCCATAGTGGAGGCGAGATACATTTCATCTCTTAGCAACTCGCTCATTTGGGCGGAAAAAGTCATTCTTCCTCCCATCCAGCTAGGAACTTTGGAAGTTTTCTTTGAAGATTTTCGAACGAGCACCTGCATATTCTTAATACGAACTAACTCCAGATTTCGGCCGGCAAAAGTAAATACATCACCAGGTTTAAGTTTGGAGATAAAGAACTCTTCGATGGTTCCTATATAACCGCCCTTCATATATTTTACGCTCAACATGGCATCACTAACGATGGTGCCTATTTGAAGCCGGTGCCGCATAGCAACCCCGCGATTATTAATTTTGAATCTACCATCCTCTTCGATCTCCACCTTTTTATATTCATCATAGGCCTGCAGACTTTGGCTACCCTTAGTAATAAAATTAAGGATCCAGATCCATTCCTCTTCTGTTATTCCCTGAAAACAAAAAGTCGAAGCTATCTCTGGAAAGATCTCTTTTGGATAAAAGCCGTTCGATACAGCTAAAGTATTTAAGTACTGAATGAGCACGTCATAACTCATTAAATAAGGAACCCTATCCTCTACAGCCTTTTTCTCTACAGCCTTTTGCAAGGCTGAAGCTTCAATAAGTTCGATCGCGTGAGTTGGTAGAAAATAAATAAGACTTACTTTTCCCGGCTGGTGCCCACTTCTTCCTGCTCTTTGCAAAAACCTGGCGACCCCTTTTGGGCCTCCAATCTGGATAATCGTTTCCACAGGAGCGAAATCTACTCCCAGATCAAGACTTGAGGTACAAACCACAGCTTTCAGGCTCTCATTCCGAATAGCCTGCTCTACCCAAAGCCTGGTTTCTTTATTGATACTGCCATGATGCATGGCGACTTCACCTGCAAATTCGGGATATTTATGCAGTAGCTTCTGGAACCAGATCTCACATTGCGACCTTGTATTGGTAAAAAGTAATGTTGTTCTGCTGCTATTAATAATAGGCACTACCTCATCCAGTAAATGAAGCCCCAAATGCCCTCTCCAGGGAAACTTCTCCATGGTGTCAGGGATAATAGATCTAACTTCTATCTTTTTCTTAAGATTGGCCTTTATCATCACCGAATTTTTCAGCGCTTCAGACTCCGGTCCTAGCAGAACTTCCCTGGCCTGTGTCAAATTTCCAATAGTAGCCGATATTCCCCAAATACCCAGATCTTTGGAAATGGTTTTTAATCTTGATAAACCCAATTCTACCTGTACTCCTCTTTTAGTACCTAGCAGTTCATGCCATTCATCTACTACAATAGCCTGCAGATCTTTGAAGGTCTTATCATAATTTTTAGAGGCGAGTAAAAGTTGTAAACTTTCAGGGGTTGTAATAAGAAGATCTGGCATCGATTTTTTCTGAGCGGTCCTTTCTTTTTGGGAGGTATCCCCGGTCCTTATCCCAACCGTTAATTGAGTTCCCATTCCTTCTGCAAACCTGGCTGCTGCCTGTTCGATCTCTACAGATAAGGCTCGCAACGGAGTGATCCAGATAGCCTTTAGACCTTTTTTATGTTTGGTTTTATAGTCGGGATTCTTTTTGATATAATCAAGCACAATGGGAACCCATAGAGCGTAAGTCTTTCCACTTCCGGTAGGTGCATTTAAAAGCCCATTTTTTTTTTGAAGATATGCTTTCCAGGTGTCTTTCTGGAATTTGAACGGTTTCCATTGCTGGTTAGAAAACCAATCATCAGCAAGCTTTAAAAGTTCTGCTCTTTTCAAATTGTAAAAGTTGAATTCTTTAAAGCCATTAATGCCTAACGCTCAATTTTAAAATTCTCTAGATTGATATCATCCATACCCACATTATCAAATGGATATTCCAGCTGATCCTGGATGTTATAAAGAGAGATCAGGGTGAATTGAGTTATAAAAATGATGAGATAAACGATCCAGTCTGCATTCTGAACCCCCAAATTATAAATAATGGTTGGCGCATAAATTATAGGAAACAGGTATATAAAAATCTCGCAATATGCCATTAGGCTTATTGGGGTTCTGTGCGAATGTATCCCATGTAAATTTTCTATAGCTTCATGCATATCCCGGGCATATTTAAAAACGCGATCCTTGATCTTGTTAGGTACAAGATTATCTTTTTCATTTACAAATTTGTAAACCTTATGTGAAATTTCATCCAGGCTTTTAATATCGTTATCCTTTTTTGACAGATGCTCTAAGGTTTTCTCGTTGATCTCTAAGAGGATATTTGCAGCTTCTTTCTTTTTCTCAAAAGTAAGTTCATCACTACTTAGCAGAAAGTATCTCACTGTTTTAATCGAACTTACAAATTCACTAAGATGCTCAAGTGCTTTCTCTCTTCTCCTAAAAGACCCCCTTATGGTAAAAACAAGAGGGAAGATAATAGCAATACTGAGCAAAGTAAGATCTACATTGAAGTTGATATCAAACCTCAAAGCCAGAAAAGTGATAACAAATGACACGATTAGTGTCACGAAAGTCCTGTAATTAATTATGGAAAAATACTTTTTAATAGTCTGATTTTTAATATTTTAGATAAATATATCATTATTATGGATAAGCGTGCTATCCTTTTACTCCTAATTCCTACTTTATTTACATCTACCTTCTATTCCCAGGAATATTCCAAGGATTTTCCGGAAAGGCCTATTTCTGAACTTTTTTCTGATAGCACGATAATGCCTATTTCGCTCACGTACTCCAATAAAGATATTAAAAAAGAAACCAATGATTCCACCTATATAACAACCTACCTGAGATATAAGGATGATAATACTGACTGGGATTCGCTGGAGGTAAGATTAAGAAGAAGGGGAAATTTCCGCCTTAAAAATTGCTATTATGTGCCTCTAAAGATTAAGATCAAAAAGAAAAAGGCTAAGGAGTCCGCCTTTGAGGGACATAAAAATTTAAAACTGGTTCTGCCCTGCCTTATTCAGCGAGACAATAATGATAATGTTATCAAGGAATACCTTGCCTATAAGCTTTATGAGATCATTTCTCCTTATCACTTCAAGACCAGGCTTGTAGAAGTTAATTATGAAGAGGATAAAGGAAAAAAAATAAAAGAACACAATATAAAAGGCTTTTTGGTAGAAGATGACAAACACGTTGCTCAAAGAATGGGAGGAAGAGTTATCAAGACTCACATCCACCCCCTTAATCACACACCCAAGGAATCTATTAGAAATGCATTTTTTCAGTTTATGATTGGTAATACAGATTATTCCACTGCATATCTGCACAATTGCGAATTGATCTTGAGAGAGGGTGAGATCATTCCAGTGCCCTATGACTTTGATATGGCGGGAATGGTAAATACCAGTTATGCCACGGTTTCCCAGATTAATAATGAAAAACTTCAAATAGAAGATGTGACCGACCGTATGTACAGGGGTTTTAAAAGGAATCCGAATTTGATGATAGAAGTGAAGCTTGAATATTTAAAAAACAGATCAGAAATTCTGGGGGAAATAGAAAATCATAAGATCTTCTTTGAAAATAATGATGAATACGCTGCCACATATGATTATGTCGAAGATTTCTTCGATATCCTGGCCAATGATAAAAGATTTGAGAGAGAAATTATGGAGATGGCCCGCACAGAATAAATTCGCATTAAGGGATCAATGCCTTTAGATCTTCAAGAGTATTCGCCTCCTCAATCTTTTTATCGGTTCTCCATCTAAGTATCCTCGGAAACCTTGTAGCCACACCGCTTTTATGCCTTTTAGACTCGGCAATTCCCTCGAAGGCGATCTCAAAAACGTGATGTGGAGTCACGCTCCTTACCGGTCCAAAACGCTCCAAAGTATTCTTTTTTATCCAGGCATCAAGCTGCCGGAATTCTTTATCTGTAAGACCTGAGTAGGCTTTGGCAAAAGTTACCAGTTCCTGCTTTTCCTCATCCCAGAGACCAAAAGTATAATCGGTAAAAAGATTACTTCTCCTACCGTGACCACGCATCGCATAAGTAAGTACCGCATCAATCGTAAGCGGATCAACCTTCCATTTCCACCAGTCACCTTTTTTTCTGCCAACCAGGTATGGAGAATCAAGTCTCTTCAACATTAAGCCTTCAGATTTCACTTCCCTGGAGTTCTCTCTTTCCAGCGCAGCTTCTTCCCAGTTTTGAAACTGAATAGTCTCAGATAAATGTAAAGGCAAGTCTTCAGATCTAACCTCAACATACAAGCTTTCGAGGATCTCCCTGCGTTTTCCAAAGGCCGTATCCCGAATATCTTCGCCTTCCCATTCCAGAATATCGTATACTTTGAGTATAACAGGAGTTTTTTCAAGCAGTTTTTTAGTCACATTCTTTCGGCCTATTCTGGTTTGAAGATCCTTAAAGGTACCGATCCCGCCCTTTGGAAAAGGCAATATTTCACCATCCAATACAGTCCCGTTGGGAATGGCCTCAACAAAAGCTTCAAATTCGGGATATTTATCGGTTACCAGTTCTTCTCCCCGGCTCCAGACGAACAACTCATCATTTCTTATGATCACCTGGGAGCGAATACCATCCCATTTATGCTCTGCGCTCCATTTAGAAACATCCCCTAAATCTTCCGGTTCATCTTCGATTGCATAAGCCAGGTAAAAAGGATATGGTTTAGAAAGAAAGTCTTCTTCGTTCTCCTCCAGAATTAGTTTATTAAACGTGATCTTAGATGGTTCCCAGTTACCCATTAATTTGTAAGCCAGGATGTCTTCATCGATATCTGTAGCTTTCGATAATGCCCTGGTCATTAATTTCTGGCTAACTCCTATTCTAAAACTACCAGTGATAAGTTTAGTGAAAACAAAGCGCTCGTAATAATTCAAATTCAGCCAGTTTTCAAATAGATATTCCTTCTTTTCCTCTTCAGTTTTCGGCTTTAGATCTATTATTTCCTGAAGGAATTGATTAAGACTTTTTTCTGTTGAGTCTTCTGAAGGAGGGATCACCAAAGCAATGGTTTCAGCCAGATCTCCAACAATATGATAGGATTCTTCAAATAGCCAGAGTGGGATTTTTGATAGTTCTGAAGCCCATTCGCGCATTAAAGTAGTGTTCACTGGACGCGGAGGTCTTCGATGACTAAGAATGGCAATTGTCCAGACTTTATCTTTTGGTGGAGCATTCCTGAAATATTCGGTCAGGGCATTAACCTTTAAAGTGGTTTTATTGGTGCTATCTAGCGTCTTTATTAGGTCGGCAAATGCTTTCATTCTGAATCCTTAACATTTTCAGCCTCCATTTGGCCAGTTTCTCCTTCATACTGGGTTTCTTCAGTTCTTGCATCGTAACCCTGTTCTCTTAAAAACCGGGAGAAAATGTCGGTATAACCATGGGTACATATAATCTTCTCGCAACCTGTTTCCTTAATAGAAGAAAGTAATCCCTGCCAGTCGCAATGATCGCTTAATACAAATCCCTTGTCTATAGCTCTTCTCCTCCTGGCTCCTCTAAAAGTCATCCAGCCACTGGCAGAAGCAGTAACATAAGGAACCATTTTCTTGATCCAGGTCGTGCCATGAGCGCTTCCGGGAGCCAATACAATATTTCCCTTAATCTCATCTTTTTTGATCTCTTTGGTGATCCTCGTGGTTTCGGGAAAATCTATCTGGGTCCGTAACACATCGGTCATATTCTCTATTGCTCCATGAGTATAAATCTTTCCAATGGAAGTGTCCAGGTGTTTTAGTAAGCGCTGCGCTTTACCCAGGGAATAACCAAACAGTACCGAGGTCCTTCCATCTTCCTTATTTTGCTGCCACCATTCATTTATATCCTGAAAAACCTGTTTTTGCGGGGTCCATTTAAAAGCAGGTAAACCAAAAGTGCATTCAGTAATAAAAGTATCGCATTTCACAGGTTCGTAGGGCACAGCAACTCCATCGTTCTCTGTCTTATAATCTCCCGTGAAAACCCAGACCTCTCCTTTAAACTCTACCCTTATCTGGGAAGAACCAATAATATGGCCTGCAGGATGTAAGGAAAATTTCACTCCATTAATGGTAAAACTTTCATTCCACTCCTTTCCGGTGACCGTGATTTCCCCCAGACGATGTTTAATGATAGGTACGTTACTATGATGTGTGATATACTTTTTATGACCCCACCTGGAATGATCGGCATGACCATGAGAAATAATGGCCTTTTTCACCGGTTTCCATGGGTCCAGATATACATCTGCCTCTGCACAATAAATGCCTTTATCATTAAACGCCAGTAATGGTTCTTTCATAGCTAAATAGAAGAATCCTGAATTTAATTAAATGCAATTTCAACGAGAAGAGATTAAGAAAAGATTAGCGATTGATGAGAATTAATTTAAGCTTGCTTTGATACTAAAACCTGCTTGTTTAACTATATTTGTACTATAAAACAATTACAATAATGTCCTTTTCAGATTTATTCGGCTCCGGAGAGCACTTACGAAATCTTAGTCATTTCGCTTCTATTGTTAACCTTGCAGCAGTTGATGGAGAGATCAACGACGATGAAGAACTTCTTCTAAAACGTTTCGCAAGAAAGTTAGACATTAGTGAAGACGAATATGCCAAGGTTCTGGAAAATCCAAAGTCTTTTCCGTTATCTTCTTATAATAGCATTGAAAGAAGACTGGAGCGCCTGCATGATCTTTTTAGAATAATATTCGCAGACCACATCATCGATGATGAGGAAACCGAACTTATTAAAAAGTATGCAATTGGTCTTGGATTCTCAAGCCAGGCTTCTGAAGGGATCATAAGTCGTTCTATCCAGATCTTCAGCGGGCAGTTAAATTTTGACGATTATCGTTATTTACTTGAAAAAGAGACCGACTGAGACTGATCTTTAGTTTCAGCTTTTGCCATAAATTCTTCAGCTTTTTCTACCATTTTTATGCTTCCGCAGAAAAAAGGAACACGCTGATGTAGCTCTGTTGGCTTAATATCCATTATCCTTTGAAATCCATCACTGGCTTTACCTCCGGCCTGTTCGGTTAAAAAAGCCATAGGGTTGCACTCATAAAGTAACCTCAGTTTTCCACTGCTGTTTTTAGAGCTTTTCGGGTACATAAAAATACCTCCCTTGATCATATTCCTGTGGATATCGGAAACCATGGAACCAATATATCTAGAAGTGTATGGCCTGCTTCCTTCTTCCTGCTGACAGTATTTGATATAATCTTTTACTCCCTGTGGAAAGTGAACGTAATTCCCTTCATTTATAGAATATATCTGGCCCTCTTCAGGAAATTTCATATCGGGATGTGATAGATACCAGGAGCCCAAAGCAGGGTTTAAAGTAAATCCATTCACCCCATGCCCTGTCGTATAAACCAACATGGTAGAGGTTCCATAAATAATATAACCGGATGCAACCTGCTTATTCCCAGGCTGAAGAAAATCTTCCTGCTGAACCGGGGTTCCCATTGGTGTTACCCTCTGATATATAGAAAAGATCGTTCCTACAGAAACGTTTACGTCTATATTTGAACTACCATCCAGAGGATCCATAAGGACCACATATTTATTCTGGTTATCACCTTTATGACCCTTTATCTGGATAAAATCATCATTCTCTTCTGATGCAATTCCACAAACGATCTCCCTATTGGTAAGAGTCTGAATGAATTTATTATTCGCATATACGTCTAGCTTCTGCTGGTCTTCACCCTGCACATTCGTTTCGCCGTAGGCACCAATAATATCTACCAGTCCGGCTTTATTCACCTCATGGTTTACCACTTTGGCAGCTAACCTTAATGAGTTGATCAATCTGGAAAGCTCTCCCGAGGATCCTGGAAAATCAGCCTGATTTTCAATAATAAATTCACCCAGGGTTTGATTTGGCTTAGACATGCATATATGTTTTTAGGCTGGCTAAAATATTAAATTTTGGACTTACTACAACGTTTTCGTTCATAAAGTAAATCATTGATTAGATTTGTTACCTAATAAAGAACTAGCCTTCATTATTTTATGAACTGGATTTTACTCATTATCGCAGGATTATTTGAAGTAGCTTTTGCCGCATGCCTTGGAAAAGCTAAAAATGCAACGGGAAACGAAGCAACGCTCTGGTATGCAGGTTTCTTACTTTGCCTTGCCGTAAGCATGACCTTGCTGGTAAAAGTAACCAAAGAACTTCCAATAGGAACGGCTTATGCGGTTTGGACAGGTATAGGTGCAGTTGGAACCGTTCTGGTTGGTATTTTTGTATTTAAAGAACCTACTACTTTCTGGAGGTTATTCTTTATAAGTACCCTGATAGCTTCAATTATCGGTTTGAAATTCGTATCCAACTAACATATTAAGAATTAAGATATATGAATATTACAATTCGAAAAGCCCAAAAAGAAGATATGGGCGAGGTTCTAAAACTCATTAATGAACTCGCTGTTTTTGAAAAAGAACCGGATGCAGTGATCATCGATGAAAATGACCTTATTCGTGACGGATTTGGAAAACATCCGGCATTCCAGTGTTTCGTTGCCGAGGCCGACAAAAAGATCGAAGGTATGGCCCTGGTATATTTCAGGTATTCTACCTGGAAAGGAAAGACGGTTCATCTTGAAGACCTAATCGTTCGGGAAGAATTCCGGGGAAAGGGTTTAGGGTCTGCCTTGTATACTGAGGTCATAAAATATGCTGCCGATGAAAAAGTAAAACGTACCGAATGGGTTGTTTTAAACTGGAATAAAGATGCTGCAGATTTTTATAGACGCAGCGGTGCAGATGTGATGGAAGACTGGGATACCGTGCAAATGGATGAGAAAGCCATGTATCAATATCTTGAAAATAAAGGCATTCTTTAAGATGGTATTAATGGGCATATAAATATCAATCCGTATTTTTGTTAAATCTGAACCATGAAATGAGCCATAATGGCCTGCAAAATCAAAAAGACAGGATTATTGGCGAGTTGCATTGGACCTTAATAATAAATAAATAGAACAAATGAAGTATACTATACGTGAAGCCAGAAGGGAAGATATGAACGATGTTCTGGTACTTATAAAAGAACTTGCAGAACACGAAAATCATCTGGACGACGTTGAAGTTACGGTCGAAGACCTGGAAAAGGAAGGATTTGATCATGGAAACTTCAAATGCTTTGTGGCAGATGTTGAAGGCAAGATAGAAGGAATGGCTTTGGTATATTTTAGATTCTCGACCTGGAAAGGCAGAACCGTTCACCTCGAAGATCTTATTGTTCGCGAAAGCATGCGCGGTACAGGTCTTGGTGGAGCACTTTACAAGCAGGTTGTGAAATACGGTCATGATCACGGAGTAAAACGTATTGAATGGGTGGTTTCTGAAGGAAACAGGAATGCTATCGAATTTTATGAAAATACCGGTGCTCAGATCAAAGAAAGCTGGAAAACCGTGCACATGGAGGAAGGCGGTATTCAGAAAAATGTGAAGAAATAGTGATAAAAGTTTTTAAGTTTGGTGGTGCATCGGTGAAAGATGCCGAAGGAGTAAAAAATCTTATTAAAGTACTGGAGGAAACAGGAAGTGAAAATAAACTTATTGTTATCTCTGCCATGGGAAAGACTACAAACGCCCTCGAAGTTGTAGTTAAAGATTACCTGGAGACTACAAAAATACCTTCAAGTCTCGAAGAAGTTAAAACCTACCACCGGGTTATCCTGGAGGAACTTTTTCCCAATAAAGAAGCTGAAGTTTATTTTAAAACCGGGGCTCTTTTTACCGAACTTGAGAATTTTCTTCAGCACAATAAATCCAACCAATACGATTTCGTCTATGACCAGATCGTAAGTTTCGGCGAACTTTTATCTACCACTATTGTAAGTGAATATCTAAACTCCAGGCAAATAGATTCTACCTGGATAGATGCCCGGAATTATATAAAAACCGATAGCACCTATAGAGATGCTCAGGTGAACTGGACGAAAACTCTGGATCTTATTCAGGAAAATGTAGATCCTAAAAGATTAAATATCATTCAGGGTTTTATCGCCTCAGACCCTAATAATTTTACGACTACCCTTGGTCGGGAAGGCTCAGATTATTCTGCGGCAATCCTGGCCTACTGTCTAAATGCCGAGAATGTCACCATTTGGAAGGATGTACCCGGAGTTTTAAATGCTGATCCCCGCTTTTTTAATAATGCCGAATTATTGAACCAGATCTCTTACGAAGAAGCGATCGAACTAGCATTTTATGGCGCTTCAGTAATTCACCCAAAAACACTTCAACCACTGCAGCGAAAGGAAATTCCCTTATTTGTGAGATCGTTCCTTAATCCTGCAGGAGAAGGCACCGCGGTTAGTAAAGGAAAAACTATATTTCCCGAGATTCCCTGTTTTATAGTGAAAAAAGACCAGGTTTTGATCTCACTTTCATCGCTGGATTTCTCTTTTATGGTAGAAGAAAATATTTCAGAAATTTTCAGGCTTTTTCATCAGTATCAAATGAAAGTAGACCTTATTCAGAATTCAGCAATTAGCTTCAGGGTATGTGTTGATAACAAATTCAATCAGCTGGAAAAACTTATTCAGCACCTAAAAGCCAGGTTTAAGGTAGATCATAAAACTGGAGTTTCCCTTTACACCATCAGGCATTTTAATGATGCTGCTATAAACGCGCTTGAAAAGGATAAAAAAGTCCTTTTAAAACAGCTAACTCAAAACACTGTTCAGCTAGTTGCCGAAAACTAACTTTTGATTTCTTATTTTTGATTGAATCAAACCAATCAAACATGGGAATCGTAAGCGCAAAAGAAGTAGCCAATGTGATGAACTTGCGTAAGTTCGGATTCCTGGGAACGGGAGTTGGCTGGCTTATCCTGAAAACCACGAAACTCTCAAGAATAAATCGGGAATACGATCGTCGCAAAGATCTTAAAGGCACAGATTTTATTGAATCTATCCTCAAGGAATTCGAGATAGATTATGAGATCCCGGAAAAGGATCTAAAGCGAATCCCAAATAAAGGGCCATTTATTACCATTTCGAATCATCCACTTGGAGGTATAGACGGAATGATCCTTATGAAACTCGTCCTGGAAAAAAGACCAGATTATAAGGTGATCGCAAATTTTCTATTGCACCGCCTTGACCCATTAAAACCATATATTTTACCGGTTAACCCCTTTGAAAATCACAAAGAAGCAAAGTCCAGCCTAAGCGGGATGAAAAATGCTATTGCTCACCTTAAAGGAGGGAATGCTTTGGGTATTTTCCCAGCGGGAGAGGTTTCTACTTATAGAGATAAAAAAATTATTGTAGACAAGCCCTGGGAACCTTCAGCGATGAAACTGATTCAAAAATCCAAAGTACCGGTTGTTCCTATTTACTTTCATGCGAAAAACAGTTTATTTTTCTATCGCCTGGCCTCTTTCAGTGATGTTTTAAGGACAGCTAAACTTCCCAGTGAAATGCTGTCCCAAAGAAAAAGAAAGATAAAAGTTAGAGTAGGTCACCCGATCTCGGTGGAAGATCAGCAGGAACATCCCAATCTGGAAGCCTACACGGCTTTTCTTCGCAGAAAAACTTATATGCTGGCCAATGTTTTCGAAAAGAAAAAACTATTGCGCAAACTTCCGAAAACGCTTAAAATACCACGTTCCCCAAAAGATATTGCTGAAGAGACCAATTCTGAACTGATGAACATGGAGGTGGAAAATTGCCGGAAAATGGATAAACGCCTTCTTCAAAGTAAGAATTACGAAGTTTTCCTGGCTAAACGAGAAGTAATTCCAAACATTCTAAATGAAATTGGGAGGTTAAGAGAGATCACTTTTAGAGAAGTGGGCGAAGGAACCAATAACAGTACAGACCTTGACAGTTTCGATGAATACTATCATCACCTTTTCCTCTGGGATAAAGAGGCTGAAAAAATAGCCGGAGCCTACAGAATGGGCATGGGTAATGAGATCTT
>CBDTXN010000043.1:0-16068 GCA_965364455.1 uncultured Flavobacteriaceae bacterium | reverse complement strand
AACAAAATGATCCAGATCCTGAAGGCTGGAGATACTACAGAATTTATAAAGATCGTGGAAAGTGAAGCTCTTATGTTACATGCAATGATGATGAGCAGCTTGCCATATTTCATTCTTATGAAACCAAATACGCTGGAGATCATCAATAAGATCTGGGCATACAGGGAGGAGACTGAAATCCCGGTATGTTTCACCCTGGATGCGGGGGCTAATGTGCATGTTCTATATCCTGAAAACCACGAATCTAAAGTTTTAGAATTCATTAATAATGAGTTAGTTGTATATTGTCAAAACGGACAGTATATTTGCGACCAAGTTGGTGGTGGCGCAAAAAAATTGTAGTTTTAGTTAGTTTATTGCCTATCATTTACCGGTAAGAACCATAGATACTTATGAAAGGACCTCTATTTTATTCGAAAATCCTTCTTTTTGGAGAGTATGGAATTATTAAGGATTCCAAAGGATTATCCATTCCTTATAATTTTTACAATGGCGCTTTGAAACTGGCTGAAAATCCAGATGAACAGTCCAGGAAATCCAACGAGAACTTAAGAAAGTTTGCTGCCTACCTTGAAGCTATGCAGGAAAACAATCCTGACCTTGTTCAGTTCGACCTGGAAGACCTTAGAAATGATATTTCTAAAGGAATGTATTTTGATTCCAGTATCCCACAAGGTTACGGAGTTGGAAGTAGTGGTGCTTTAGTTGCTGCGATCTATGACAAATATGCTAAAGATAAGATCACGGTTCTTGAAAATCTTACGAGAGATAAATTATTAAAACTGAAGAAGATATTTGGAGAAATGGAATCATTTTTCCACGGAAAATCTTCAGGTCTGGATCCCCTTAATTCATATTTAAGTATTCCGATCCTTATCAATTCAAAAGAAAATATTGAACCAGCCGGAATTCCTTCTCAAACGGAAAACGGAACCGGAGCTGTATTTTTACTTGATAGTGGTATTACCGGTGAGACCGGACCAATGGTAAGCATCTTCATGGAAAATATGAAACAGGAACCTTTCAGAAAAATGCTGAAAGACCAGTTTGTAAAACAAACCGATGCCTGTGTGGATGATTTCTTAAAAGGTGATGTGAAATCTTTATTCTCAAACGTTAAGAAGCTTTCTCATACTGTACTAGATAACTTTAAACCTATGATCCCCGCCAAATTCCATAAACTTTGGAAAAAGGGTATTGATACAAACGATTATTACCTTAAACTTTGTGGTTCTGGTGGTGGAGGATATATTCTTGGATTCACCGAGGATATAGATAAAGCCCGAAAATCCCTTAAAGATTATAATTTAGAAGTAGTTTACAACTTCTAAATAAGGTTTATGCCGGCTTCAGCGAATAAACGCTTACTATTAAAGGTTCTCAGTCTCTTTTCAGTAGTAAGAGGTTATAATATTCTGGTGGTTGTCATCGCACAATACCTTACCTCTGCATTTATTCTAGCTCACGATAAACCGCTTCGGGAAGTTTTCTTTGATCCTAACCTATTCTTTCTGATTCTGGCATCTTCAAGCGTTATTGCTTCAGGATACATCATCAACAATTTTTATGATAGTGAAAAAGACCTGATCAACAGGCCAAAAAAGACCATGTTGGATCGGGTAGTTAGTCAGCGCACAAAACTCTCTGTTTATTTTATACTGAATTTTGCGGCAATATTTTTTGCCAGTTACGTCTCTTTCAGGGCCGTAGTCTTCTTCTCCATATATATATTCGTGATCTGGCTCTATTCTCACAGGTTAAAAAAGATCCTGTTCCTGGGCAACCTTGTCGCATCCATTCTCACGATCACCCCATTCTTTGTGATCTTCGTTTACTATAAGAATTTCGAAACGGTCATTTTCATCCACGCAACTTTCCTTTATTTAATGATCGTAATGCGTGAATTAGTAAAAGACCTGGAAAACATGCAGGGAGATCTGGTTCAGAATTATCGAACCATCCCCCTGGTATATGGAGAGAAATGGAGCAAATTCTGCTTGGCTGTATGCAGTTTGCTTGCCATTATCCCAATTTACCTGCTTATTACCAGGTTCGAAATTGGATTTATGGACTACTACTTTTATATCTGCTTCCTGCTACTGGTAATATTCCTTTTAATGCTTTATTTCAGCAAAGCTAAATGGCAATACTTACTTCTGCATAATATTTTGAAGCTCATCATCGTAACCGGAGTTTTTAGTATCTTACTTATCGACTTTGATGAGGTGATAAACCGTGTATTTTAGATAAAACCCTCAGTTTAAATCTTTTCTCAAATACTTGGCTTCCTCATTTGGGATAATGTATCTTTGCAAAAAATTTAGCGATGAGTAGGAACGACAGATCTTCAGGCAATAATAACAGACCATCAGGAAGCAGAGGTCATAGAAATTCTGGTGGAAAACAAAGCGGAAGACAAGGTGGAGGCCAAATGAAAAAGTCCTATGCCCGCGGGAATGCGCCAATAAAGAAAAATATGGAGAAAAGTCCATTGTCTAATTCAGAAGGAATCCGACTGAATAAATACATCGCTAACTCAGGTGTTTGCTCTCGTCGTGACGCCGATATGTATATAGCTGCCGGAAATGTTACCGTAAATGGCAAGACCATTACCGAAATGGGTTACCGTGTAAAACTGGAGGATGATGTACGTTTCGACGGAAGAAGATTGAATCCCGAAAAACCCGAATACATCCTTCTTAATAAGCCAGCAGGTTTTTTCGTAACCGGAAATCCTGAAAAAGGAGGCCGTACCGTTATGGAACTTGTTTCTAAAGCAACTTCAGCCAAAGTAAGCCCGGTTGGTAAACTAGATAACCAGGCCAAGGGACTTCTTCTTTTTACCAATGATGGCACCCTTGCCAAAAAATTGGCTAAACCTAAGAACGGGATCAGACAGATCTACCAGGTAACATTAAACAAAACTTTAAGCAGAGAAGACCTTGAAAACATCGAAAAAGGTGTTTTTATAGAAGGTTCTAAAGTACGCATCAACAGTATTAGCTTTATTGAAGATAAGCCACATAATGAAGTTGGGATCGAACTTTATAGCATAAAGGAACATATTGTGACCCGAATCTTTAAAAGTTTAGGTTATGAAGTAGAAAGCCTTGATCGTGTTGTTTTTGGAGGACTTACTAAAAAAGATCTTCCACGAGGCAGGCATCGTAACCTTACTCAGCAAGAGGTAATTAACCTTGGAATGCATTAATATTTTTTTTCATTTTTCATTCTATTTTTTTAATACATTTACCGCGTTAAGAACGAGGCTGAATACATAGCTCCGTTTCGATTTTTTATGTAATTGAACAGATTTATTTTTTTTAAGGCTGAAGGTACTTCAGCCACCTGTTTTGCTGTAGCACAGAATCCTTTTGGAAGTGTCATAGATTCTCCCGGACTTTATCTTAACATTAATTTACCAGTCGATCCTTTCGACCCGATAAATTATTCTCTAATTTTTAGCCCTTAAAACTATTTAAAGAATTGAATACCAAGTACAGCGATCTAATCGACCAAACCTATTACTTCCCTCAGGAAGAATTTAATCTGGACGGAGCCGAATTGAAATTTCATGATAT
Source organism: uncultured Flavobacteriaceae bacterium (assembly GCA_965364455.1). Lineage (GTDB taxonomy): Bacteria > Bacteroidota > Bacteroidia > Flavobacteriales > Flavobacteriaceae > Christiangramia. The sequence continues at coordinate 12,487 of CBDTXN010000043.1, read as the reverse complement.
CGACCTCATGGAATTAGTAAAAAAATACGGTGCTCCACTTAAATTTACTTATTTACCTAAGATCTCCCAAAACATTAATCGTGCTAAAGGCTGGTTTAAAGCAGCCATTGAAAAGCATGATTATAATGGATCTTATAATTACTGTTATTGTACCAAGAGCTCGCATTTTGAACATGTTTTAAATGAAGCCCTTAAAAACGATATCCATATTGAGACCTCTTCAGCTTTCGACATCAATATTGTTGAAAAACTGAAAGAAGCAGGAAAGATATCTGATGACAGATGGGTTATATGTAATGGGTTCAAGAGAGATCAATACATTGAAAATATAAGTCGGTTGCTCAACGGCGGTCACAAGAACTGCCTACCCATAATTGATAATTATGAAGAGCTTAACCTGCTTTCAGAAAAGATCAATGATAAATTCCAGGTAGGAATTCGTATCGCCTCTGAAGAAGAACCAAAATTCGAATTTTATACTTCCAGGCTGGGAATTGGCTATAAAAACATAGTTCCTTTTTACAATAAACAGATAAAAGAAAACGACCAGGTAGAGTTGAAAATGCTTCACTTCTTCATCAATACCGGGATTCGCGATACCGCCTATTACTGGAACGAGCTGAATAAATGTTTAAAGGTATACATCGCTTTAAAAAAGGTTGCTCCTAACCTGGATAGTCTTAATATTGGTGGTGGATTCCCGATAAAAAACTCCCTGGCTTTCGATTATGATTATGCCTATATGGTAGATGAGATCATTAATCAGATCAAACTTACCTGTGAAGAAGCTGAAGTAGATGTGCCAAATATTTTCACTGAATTTGGAAGTTTTACCGTTGGTGAAAGTGGTGGTGCTATTTACGAGGTCTTATATCAGAAACAGCAGAATGACCGTGAGAAATGGAATATGATCAACTCATCTTTCATCACGACATTACCAGATACCTGGGCGATCAGCAAAAAATTTGTAATGCTTGCGGTGAACCGTTGGAATGATGAATATGAAAGAGTGCTTTTAGGTGGTTTGACTTGCGATAGTGACGATTATTATAATTCTGAACAGCATACAAACGCTATATATCTTCCAAAATTCAAAAAAGACAAGCCTCTTTATATAGGTTTCTTTAATACAGGTGCCTACCAGGATACGATTGGTGGTTATGGAGGGTTACAGCACTGTTTGATCCCACAACCAAAACACATACTGATAGACAGGGATGAAAATGGGGAATTAAAGACCCGCCTTTTCAGTGAACAACAAAATTCTGAGGATATGCTTAGTATTTTGGGCTATGACAGAAACAATTAATATCTTATCACCTTAATAATCAACTAACTAAACAATTCAATTAGCCATGAGCAAAAAGAATTATGCCGGGATACCCGATAAATACGCTCGTATCGACGAAGCGAAAGTGGTATTGATTCCTGTTCCCTATGATGGGACCAGTACCTGGCAAAAAGGAGCCGACAAAGGGCCTGATGCATTTTTGAATGCTTCCGAAAATATGGAGCTGTACGATATCGAAACTCGAAGTGAGGTTTATAAAAAAGGTATTTACCTGGCTCCTCCTGTAACTGAAGACTCTTCACCAGAGAAAATGGTAGAAGCAGTTTACATGACCACCAAGAATTATATCAAACAGGAAAAATTTGTAACACTTTTCGGAGGAGAGCATTCTATCTCGATTGGGAGCATTAAAGCTTTCAATGAGGCCTTTGCAGACCTAACGGTAGTTCAACTGGATGCCCATGCTGATCTTAGACCGGAATATGAAGGTTCTAAGTGCAACCATGCCTGTGCATTACATGAAGCAAGCAAAACTACCAACCTTTTACAGATAGGTATTCGCTCTATGGATATTTCAGAAAATGACCATATGGATGAAAACCAGGTTTATTTTGCTCATGACCTATATGAAGACTGGCAGGAAGATGCTATTGGTCAAATGACTCCAAATGTATTTATTACGATAGATCTGGATGCATTCGATCCTAGTATAATGCCATCAACAGGAACTCCGGAACCGGGAGGATTATTCTGGTACGAAACCCTGGAATTCCTGAAAATGATGTTCAAAAAGAAAAATGTTGTAGGATTCGATATCGTAGAACTATGTCCAAATAAAGATGAAAAATCATCAGATTTTCTGGCGGCAAAGCTTTACTACAAGATGTTGAGCTACAAATTCAAATATCAAGATTATAACGAAGAAGACGAAGATGAGTAAAGGACAGATATCTCAATTTATTGAGAAATATTATTTACACTTTAATTCAGCCGCATTAGTAGATGCAGCTAAAGATTATGAGAAACAGCTACAAGGTGGCTCAAAAATGCTTGTTTCCCTAGCCGGTGCGATGAGTACTGCAGAGATCGGGAAGATTTTTGCTGAAATGATCCGCCAGGATAAAGTTCATATCGTTTCCTGTACAGGGGCAAACCTGGAGGAGGATGTGATGAACCTTGTAGCGCATTCACATTACAAAAGAGTTCCAAATTACCGTGATCTTACTCCGCAGGAGGAATGGGATCTTTTGGAAAAAGGATTGAACCGTGTAACCGATACCTGTATTCCTGAAGAAGAAGCTTTCCGAAGAATTCAGGAGCATATTTTCAAGATCTGGAAGGATGCTGAAGAAAAAGGGGAACGCTATTTCCCGCATGAATTCCTTCATAAACTGCTTTTAAGCGGGGTGATGGAAGAGCATTACGAAATTGACCTTAAGGATTCATGGATGTATGCTGCTGCGGAAAAGAATTTACCAATGGTTGTTCCTGGCTGGGAAGATTCAACGCTAGGAAACATTTTCGCCTCTTACGTTTTGAAAGGTGAACTGAAAGCAAGCACCATGAAATCAGGGATCGAGTATATGACTTTCCTTGCCGACTGGTATACCGATAATTCCAAAAACGGAATTGGTTTCTTCCAGATTGGTGGAGGTATCGCGGGTGATTTCCCGATTTGTGTAGTGCCAATGTTGTATCAGGATATGGAAAGAACAGATACTCCTTTCTGGAGCTATTTCTGCCAGATCTCAGATTCAACCACAAGTTATGGATCGTACTCGGGAGCAGTGCCTAATGAAAAGATCACCTGGGGTAAATTAGACATTAATACTCCGAAACATATTATAGAAAGTGACGCAACTATTGTTGCTCCCCTCGTTTTTGCCTATCTGCTCGATATGTAATTAACAAAGAATTACAAGGAATTAAAGCTGTTCAATGCATCTTAATGATTAATATTGAACAGCTTTTTTATTTATTGAGTTTATGCAAGACTGGCCCATTTTCGCTATTGGTTTTTTAGCCCAACTTCTATTTTCGGCCAGGCTTATCTCTCAGTGGTTCTTATCTGAAAAATCTAAGAAAGTTGAAACTCCGGTATTATTCTGGAAACTTAGCCTTCTAGCTTCCATCCTACTTTTTACTTACGGCTATTTAAGAGAAGACCTTGCCATCATGCTGGGACAATTCCTTATTTATGGGGTATACTGGCGTAATCTTAACCTTATGGGAGAATGGCATAAACGGAATATCTTTTTTAAGTCACTGGTCATTCTTTTCCCCTTTGGGATCACTGCCTATATTTTATTTTTCGGAACCCTAACCTGGTCAGATGTTCTATTGAGCACAGATAATATTCCCGGTTGGTTAATAGGTCTGGGAATTCTGGCTCAGATAGTTTATACCTCCAGGTTTTTTTACCAATGGTATTATTCTGAAATGAACGAAGAATCCTCTCTACCCATGGGGTTCTGGGTTTTAAGTCTGATAGGTTCTGCCCTATTGTTCACTTATGGAATTTTTCGACATGACCCCGTACTTATAGCCGCGCATTTCTTCGGCGGAATTATATATATGAGAGATATGTATTTGCTGAAAAATTCTGATGCCCAGATCGGTGAAAAGTATGAAGCTTAGTTAAGCGGTGATTTTTCCTTATTGAAAAGTTCTACCGTTAGAAAGTATATAACGACAAGGTATTCCAGCGCGATCAACCAGAAATTCTCCTGGTACTCCGGATTAGAATAAGTAAAATAGCTTAGCATTATTACTGCTGCCCATATCAATACATATTTAAACTCGGTAAAGACGCTTAAAACCAGTGGAATTGCCAGGTACCAGGGATGAACAGTTGTGGAAAGCAGTAAATATGCCGTCACTGCAAATAGCATATTGGTAATTAGCTGTTTTGTGCTCATGTATTTTCTGAAAAAAGTCAATCCAAGGATAATTATGACTGTGAAAATTGGCAATACTTTACCGGCAGTTTCAATAATATTATAACCCTTCACCTGAAAACCGATCCAGCGAACAATATAGTAAATACTGGCATTAAATTCGAACTTTCCGAACCACAGACCAAGGCTTGCCATGAAATTTGAAAAAACTTCAATTGAATAAAATGGTAGAAATGTAACCAGGACCGTGGTAATGCATAGAATATAGTAAAGGAGTAGTTTCCTGAAATTCAAATTTGCATTATCCCCATTAAAATATCTGAAAAGCAAAGGTAAAAACATCAATGGCAGCAGTTTGATCGAGATGGATAAACCGAGGATAATTGCACTCAGGAACCATTTCCCTTTATGCAATAAATAGAGGGAAAGCACCAGAAAAAATACCATGACCGACTCAAAATGTAGATTTCCGGTCATTTCAATAATTATAAAAGGATTAAGAATATACCAGAAGATTCTATGTTCCGGCATACCCATCAATCTCAGCAATTTCTTTCCAAAGATCAAAGTCCCGATATCAGCCACGATAATAAATAACCTAAAAATGATCACTGACCCCAGAATACTGGAAGAAGAGATCCAGCCAGCAATGGCAAATATCAACTGGTTTAACGGAGGATAGTTAGAATAATGACCTGCACTTAAACTTCCCATTCCCGCAATCAGTTCTTTCGATTGAGCTATGCTGAAAGTATTAAATTCTATTAATTCATTCGGAATATACCGATAGGGATTCAAGCCTTCAGCGATCAACCTTCCATCCCAGATAAACCTGAAATAATCCTGTGAAAGATTGGGCAGAGAAAACAGGAACATCAATCTGAAGATAACTGCAAGAACAATTAGTATTCGCAGATCGTGCTTCAATAGCTGGATCAGTTTATAACTCAGAAAACACAGAGCTGAATATAGCAATATAAGCCTTGGAAAATCTGACCGCTCCAGTCCATACCCAAAGGTGAAATAAAAAGCGGCACAGGAAAGTGCCATCAAAATGGGAATCTTATAAAGTTGGAAAAATCTTAGATCCATTTAAGAGCAGTGGGCTTTCAGCTAAAGTATAAAAATTTACGCTCTAAGACTTTTAAAGAATACGAAGCCGAATCCGGTAAAAAGCATCAGGTGAAAAACCAGGAGTCCGTAGTCATTCAGCTTAAAAGCACTCCAGATAGCGAAACCAAAATAGAGAAATAGCAAACCTTCTATAATCACATTTTTTGAAAATCTATTGCTAAGATATTTATTCCCCTTCCACGAGTCCTTAACCGAATTGATATTGAATTTGGGAGTCCTGATAAATTCGGATCGTTTTCCAAAATGCCCTTCCAGCACCGCCAGGGAATTATGCACCGAGAAGCCCATAGCAATAGAAAAGAAGGTAACGAACATTCCTATAAACCTAAAAAAGCTATTCGCACTTTTCCCGTGGATCTTTACATAAGCCACATAGTAACAGGCAAAAAATATCAGGGTGCTAATCGCAAATCCTGCCAATACATTAAAGTACCAGGAAAACGCAGGGTTGTTATGTTTTATATAAAGGACAGGAACGCTTAATACTGCCAGTAGGAGAACAATCAAAAACATACTGGAATTCAGCAGGTGAAAAAAACCATGAAACTTGGTACTGAAAGAAACAGACCTATCATTTAATAATTTGCCATAATTCTTTCTAAAGTTTTCAGCCGCCCCTTTATTCCATCTAAATTGCTGACTTCTTGCTGCACTGATCACTACAGGTAATTCAGCTGGAGTTTCCACATTTTCGAGGTATTTGAATTCCCATTTCTTCATCTGGGCGCGGTAGCTAAGATCAAGATCTTCCGTTAAAGTATCTCCGCTCCAGTTCCCGGCATCAAGAATACATTCCTTGCGCCAGATCCCCGCAGTTCCGTTAAAATTGATAAAGTTCCGCCCGAAATTTCTCCCCGTCTGCTCCAAGATAAAATGAAAATCGAGGGCAAAAGCCTGGATCTTTGTAAGTAACGAATAATCACGATTTAGATGACCCCAGCGTGTTTGCACTACCCCAATCTTCGGATTTTTGAAATAAGGTAATGTTTCCATAAGCCAGTTCTTCCCCGGTACAAAATCTGAATCGAATACGGCCACAAACTCTCCTCTGGCAATTTTCAATCCTTCTTTTAATGCGCCGGCTTTAAAACCGGTACGGTTCTCTCTGCGAATATGGTGGATATCAAGGCCGGAATTTTGAAGTTCTTCAATGATCTCAGCAGTTTTTTCAATAGAATGATCTGTTGAATCATCAAGCACCTGGATCTCCAGTTTATGTTTAGGGTAGTTGACCTTTCCGATATTTTTTAATAGCCTTTCCACCACATAGTATTCATTATATAGAGGAAGCTGAATGGTGACATCTGGCAGCTCATCTACTGAAAAATCGAATTTTTCAGCATCATCGGTAGCTTTTGTAGCCTTTAAATAATTGATTAGTAAGTGTAGCTGGGAAAGGCTGTAAATGAAAATAACGAGTAAGGCAAGAGTATAAAGTATGATTACCGCTAAATCTATCATTTAAAACTATATTTAAAAATCCAACCAAGAATCTTCACGCCCGCAAAGATAGCACCTTTGATGGTTCCTGAAACTTTTGAAACACCAATACGATTTCTATAATGCACCGGCACCTCAGCATAACTAAAGTTTTGTCGTAAAGCTTTCAATTGCATTTCAACCGTCCAGCCATATGTTTTGTCCTCCATATTCAGCTGAAGCAGTTTTTCATATTTTATAGCCCTGAATGGACCAAGATCTGTAAACCTGGAGTTAAAAAATAGTTTCATCAAACTAGTAGCGAGCCAGTTTCCGAAGATCTGCGGAAAGGTCATAGCTCCTTTTTCACGCCATTTATCTACCCTCGCACCGACCACAAAATCTTTATTCTCTTCCATAATAGGCTTTAAAATCTTATCCATCTCTTCCGGAAAATCTGAATAATCACCATCCAGGAAAACAATAATATCAGGTTTTGGAACCTGTTTAGAGATATAATCCATTCCCTTTAAACAGGCATAACCATATCCCTTTTGAGATTCGATAAGTACGGTAGCTCCAGCCTTTTTAGCATTTGGTTCAGTCCTGTCAGTAGAATTATTGCTAACCACGATCACCTCATCCACATATCCAGGAATATCGCTGATCACGTAAGGAATCGAATCGGCTTCGTTAAATGCAGGAATAACTACCTTAATAAGAGGTGTGTGGGGAGTAAGCAATTTTCAACTTTTTTAGGCAGTGCGAAAATACGGTTTTTCCCAGCAAACTATTTGCTCTTTTGGTCAAGCAGGTCCAGAAGATCCACATTATCACCAAGAATTCCATCTTCAGAATCTATCCTGTTCTTTCGAGAACCATTCTCAAGCTTGAGTACTCCCCTAGGGCATACCGCTGAGCAGATTCCGCAGCCAACACAGCTCGATCTCACAATATTCTGACCTTTCTGAGCATAAGCCCTTACATCAATACCCATTTCACAATAAGTAGAGCAGTTTCCGCAGGAGATACACTGACCGCCATTAGTGGTAATTCTGAACTTAGAAAAAAGACGTTGCTGCATACCAAGAATAGCGGCCATGGGGCAACCAAATCTACACCATACCCTGTTTCCAAAAATTGGATAAAAACCAGTTCCTATGACTCCACTAAAAATGGCCCCGATCAGAAAACCATATGTCTGCCGTAAAGTCTCTGCATTAAAAAGGAAAAGATTAGACCCACTGAAATAATGAAAACCGACCAGGGAAAGAATGATCACCAAATAACCTATGGCTCCATAACGGGCATCTTTTTCAAGTTCTTCCCTTTTGAAATACCAGATCCCGGCAAATAATATTGTGAGAAAAACAGCTACTCCAATTAAGAATACATCTCTGTTAAGCCAGTATTTATCGGCATCATAACCTAGATAGGAATAGACTACCGCCGTGGTCATTAAAACCACAAATACCAGCACACTATGGATTACCCACCTTTCAACCTTCCAGGCAAAAAGGCTTTTATCAGATAAATGTCTATATGGATCTCCGGCAGTTTCAGCCAGACCTCCACAGCCACAAACCCAGCTGCAATACCAGCGTTTTCCGTATTTGTAAGTCAGAATTGGAGTAATAATAAAAATAGATGCAATCCCAAATAACAATAACGCCAATCCAATAGTGCCAGCAGATAAAAAATCATCAACGCGATATTGTTCAAAATTGTAATAATTGAGCGGCCATATATTTTTCAAGTCGTAATAGGGTAAACTAAAACCCTTGCCATTCAGCCTCGCCATGAATTCAGGAATGAGGAAAGCGAAAGCTGTTTGAAAGAAGATGACTGAGAACGTCCTGAGCTTTTCATAGCGATTATGCCGGTATTTCCAGAGAAACTTTATTCCGAAAGCTGCAATCGCTATGGTATAAAGTGTTCCATAGACGAACCATTGGCTAGCCGGATTACCACTTAAAAGGTAACTTAATGGATCAAATAAAGCGATCAAACCTTTATTATCGCCTTCTGCTCTTAATCCCAAATATTCAGGGTAGAAATACAAAATAATATAAAAGCCTGTAAGAGCTATCCCGGTAATCCAGGCCAGGTAACCCCGATTCGTCATGGATTTAAACCATACTCCGTCATTTTTTATTCCAGGGTGTTCCCCTGTATAAGCAGCTTTGGCAAACCAAACGATCCCCCCAAAGATCGCAACTAAGGAAAGAGAAAGCCACAAGGTCTTATTCGGGAAATTCACATTCAAACTGGCCAGAAGCAAAATTATCAATCCGGAAATTCCCAAAAAGGAAGCTAGCTTCTGTTGAGTATTTATGGCTGCTGGCGCTTCACCAGTTAAAGACATATTATGTTCTATCCTGCTCATAATTCTTTATTTTAACCTCACAGGTTTTGAATCCTACGAAGCCTGATCTTAATCAAAATACAGATCTGAATTTAGTTGTTCTATTTCAAAATTTCTTTCCAAATGAAGGAGCTTAAAGTTTACACCATCTCCAAAAATATCTAATACCGCCTGCCTATTAAGCAAAGTCTGTTTTTCTGAAATTAAGCTGTTAAAAGATGAAAAGTTATACTTCGTAAAATCTTCAATAATATTATGCATTTCAGGATTTAGATGAATGTACATGATCAAACTTCGCAAATAACTCTCTTCACTAATCATTTTCCTTTTAAATCTATCCTGAAATAAGCTTCCTGTTCTATTATATGATTTATTTATAGCCTTTGAATAGGCATTAAAACAATTGGAGAAAGCCTGAGAAATAATTTTGTCCGGAATATTTTCTTTCGTCTTTACAAGCAGGTGAAAATGATTTTTGATTAAACAGTAAGCATAAATATCACATACTTCTATTAAATATTTTTTGATCAGGTTCAGGAAATGAAAATAGTTCTTCGTTTCGAAAAAAATATGCTGTTTGTTATTACCTCTGTTGTAGACATGGTAATACCGATCTGCTTGTAAGGGTTCATATCTCATAACACTCAATTCTGCAAACCTCACAGGTTTTGAAAACCTGTGAGGTTTATTCATATGGCCATACTATTTTTAAAACTTCTGAAGATCTCTTTCTCATGCCGGTCGTAAAATTCGGGATCAAAATTGGCTATTTTCAGGTTTGCCAGGACATGATCTATTTTTCGACCTTCATCTAGCCAGAGATCAAAAACCTCCTGTCTCATTCTTATTCCGAAAGTGTTAATCCCCAAAAACTTTCTGCTTTCTGTATCAAAAGCGATGGTGATAGCTTTCTGACCGGACGCATGTTGCCAGTGAAAATGCTGCTCACCTGCCCCGGGTTCAGGCCATACCCAACCATAGGTTTGATATTCAATATCAAAGAATTTTGCGGAATTGAACCAGTTACCGGGTTGGTAAACTGTTCTATTTCCGGTTAAGGTCTTCGCCAGGGTTTCCCCCATGATCCTGCCTGTATACCAAACCGCTTCAACCGGTTTCCTTAAACCAATCGCTTCACGTTGCTGGGCGCAATCACCAATTGAGTAAACATCAGGAATATTGGTTTCCAGGTATTCATTTACCAGAATACCTCGATCGGTTTCCAATTCGGAGTCTTTAAGAAAATCTATATTCGGTCTTACCCCGGCACATAAACCAACCAACTGACATTCAATTTCTTCACCTTCATTGGTCACTACCGCCCTAACCCGGCCTTGATCATCAGATAGTATTTTATCTAATTCGGTTTTATGTCTAAGATCCACTCCGTGTGATCTAACATGTTCCGAGATCATTTTCGCTTCGGGTAGAGGCAGCACATTATTCCAGAAGGCAGCTTCTCTTACCAGGAATGTCACATCAATATTCCGGGTTCTAAGCATTTCGGCCATTTCCACTCCAATCAATCCGCCACCAAGGATAACAGCCTTTTTAGTTTGCGCTGTATTTTCTTCAAGCTCGATAAGGTCCTGTTTGGATACCAGTCCCTGAACTCCATTTAGATCCTGTCCCTCCCAACCAAATTTGTTGTAAACCGAACCTGTGGCAATAACCAGTTTATCATATCCCATAGGTTCTCCGGAAGAAAACTGCAACTGCTTTTTATCAAAATCGACCTTTTCTACCCAGGCTTTTTTCAATTCTATCCTGTTCTTTTCCCAGAACCAATCTTCATAAGGTTTTAGATGATCCCACTTCATATGGCCCATATAAACATACATTAAAGCGGTACGGGAAAAGAAATAATCTGATTCTCCGGAAATGACGGTAATTCTATGATCTGAAAGCTTTCGGATATGCCTGGCAGTTGTAATTCCTGCAATTCCATTCCCGATAATTACAATATGCTCCATTATTTTTTTATAATTTGGCAGAAGGCCGGATAGCGCTAAAGTAAAGAACGCTGAAAATAGCCAGAATCCCAAGAACAACAGGGATTTTATACCGAAAACTCATGTTCTCTAAATTCAAATTTCTGTACTTGTATTCGATCATTTTAATGGTCGGAATCCTGGTGGTTTCTTGTCAGGCAGAAATTCCAGTCAGGAAAATAAATGGGATCAGCCTGGTAGCCTCAAGAGATAGCCTCTCCCCCAAACAGATCACTCCTCTTATTGAAATAAATGCGAATGCTGTGGCTCTTATGCCTTACGCGTTTATGCGTGGAAAGGATAAACCTGAACTAATCTACGACATCGACCGGCAATGGTTTGGAGAAAGGACTGAAGGAATTGAGCATTCAATTTCTCTTCTGAAAAAACAAAATTTGAGATTAATGATGAAACCCCATATCTGGTTAAGAAATGGAGATTTTACCGGGGATCTCAGTTTTGAGTCTGAAACCGATTGGGAAATATTCGAGTCATCATACCGGGATTACATTTTACTCTATGCGAAAATTGCTGAAAAACATCATTTCGAGATCTTATGTATAGGCACTGAACTTTTCAATTTTGTGAAAGAAAGGCCGGTTTTCTGGAAGGAGCTGATCAGCGACGTCAAAAAAATTTATAAAGGCAAACTGGTCTATGCCGAAAACTGGGATAAAGTTGAAAAGGTAGATATCTGGCAGCATCTGGACCTTATTGGGGTTGATGCTTATTTCCCGATAAGTGAATCTGGATCTCCCTCTGAGGCCGAAATGAGTGATGGTTGGCAGGAACACAAATCGATGCTTGAAGGTCTCTCTTCTAAATATAACAAGCATATCCTTTTTACAGAATATGGCTATAGAAATATAGATTACGCAGTAAAAGAACCCTGGAATTCAGAAAGAAATATTTCTGAGACTAATCATAATTTACAGGCCAGGGCATTGAAAGTTTTATATGAGGAATTCTGGGATCAAAACTGGTTTGCGGGAGGTTTTCTCTGGAAGTGGCATCAACATGAAGATTCCGGTGGTCTGGATAATAATAGGTTTACTCCCCAGAATAAACCTGCTGAGAAGATCGTAAGGGAATACTATAAAAAATTCAGGAATTAACCTTTTTGTAGTAGTGATCGTAGAGTTCTTCTGCAGAAGCACCAAACCTGCGTTTCCAGTAAATTTCAACGAAAAGTAACTGAGTATTCCAAACACCCATTTTTTCGTAAAGGCGCGCAGAAGTTGTGATCCAGCTTTTTATCACCTTGAAATTACCCGCCTGGTACAATCTTTTAATAAGCTCATTATCTTCATAGACCAGAAAAGACTCATCGAAACCCCCAATCTTTTCGAAAAATTCTATTTCCACTAACAGAGACTGATCACCGCCACGA
>CBDTXN010000042.1:0-16133 GCA_965364455.1 uncultured Flavobacteriaceae bacterium | reverse complement strand
AAACCCAGATCATGGTGGCGACCACGGTAATCGAAGTTGGAGTTAATGTACCCAATGCCAGTGTAATGATCATAGAAAGTGCCGAAAGATTTGGTCTTTCTCAACTACACCAGTTAAGAGGAAGAGTTGGTCGTGGAGCTGAACAAAGTTTTTGTATTCTAATGACCGGACATAAACTGTCCAGCGACAGCAAAACCAGGCTGGAAACCATGACCTCAACCAATGATGGTTTTGAAATCGCCGAGGTAGACCTTAAATTGAGAGGTCCCGGCGACCTTATGGGCACTCAGCAAAGTGGAGTTTTAAACCTTAAAATTGCCGATATTGTCAAGGATAATTCCATTCTCCAGACCGCCAGGTCCTATGCTTCCAGAATCCTTAAGGAGGATCCAAATCTTTCTAAAGAAGAAAATATGGTGATCAAAAACGCCTACGCCCGTCTGGTTAAAAATAAAACTATCTGGAATTATATCAGTTAGCAGACCACTCATTTACAGCAATATAACTCCTACATCGATAAAATTAATTCTTACATCGAAAAGTTGTTATAATCAATAAGGGAATTCCCCCATTTATGTACATTAATCTTCCTAATTATTTAAAAACTAACCAATTATGAAGAATTTATTTTACCTGGGAATGCTTGTTTTAGTGTTTTCAGGATGCAGCGTGGACTCTTTAGAATCTAATGAGGAATTAATCACCGCCGATGCAAAACCAAACACAGAAGTTGTAAATGATGTCGAAGAAAGCTTTAATTATGACCCACTTTGTGCAGGCGAAGAATCTGGATTTTGTTTCACATTTCCTCAAGCATCAGCTGGTCCGAATGATAAAGATACCAAGGTACAGATTCAGTTATATACCTATGGAGAGGATGAAAATTCGACTGAAGATGATGGCTATGAGCAAATTTTTAAAGGCGAGGGTGGCACAGAGGTCTGTGGCAACTGGAGTTTTGAGGAACCTGGAACTTACGATGTAAGATATAAAATAGGTTCCGGTGGATTTACCGATATAGATGTTGTAGTCGAAAATTGTGGTTGTGAAGAAAGTTTTTATTATTCTGAAAATGGAGATAAGGAGTACACGTTCTTCTATACTCCTGAAGAGTATATGGAAGATGCTTTGTTAGTTTTCACATTTGCTCAATCTAATGTTACTGAAGGTCTTGATGGATGGGTAAGTAAAGGAGAAACAATGCAAAACACCTTACACCTGGAAAAATGTGTAGAATATGAATGGACAGTTACTTTAGAGCCAAAATGTAGCGGAAATAGTCCTTCTAGTAACGTTTGGACAAATTTCACCGTGAATGATGTATCGAAAAAGAATGAGAATACTCCAAATCTTACACAGAATTGTAATTAATCAAGGTTAAATATTTTTGTACAAAGGGCTTCGGCCCTTTTTTTATTTACTCATTTTTAACTAGTTATAGTTTTTTACGTATCTTTAAAATATCCGAAAATTAAATATTCCCACCTAAAAACCTTGCTTCCCCAAAAGCTACCAGGCTTATATTACCCCTATGGTTATCAATGATAATCAACTGATCATTAACTATAATTTAAAAATTATGAGAACTGTTTCCAATCAAAAGTGGGTGTTAAGCTTTATGCTTGTTTTATTTGTTTCAGGTTTAATTGCCCAAAATGAAGTAAACGAAACTGTAGACAAACTCCATGCAGAATACAAGAAAGATGGGGTTGAAGCTGCACTCAGCATGTATAAACAAATACCAGAAGATAAAGAATATCATGGTGTACAGGAACCTTTGAATGTATTAGGTTACCGTTTAATGCAAGACGAAAAAGATACTGACGCCGCTGCAGCAGTATTTAAAGCACAGATAGAGGAACACCCAGGTGAGCCTAATTCTTATGATTCCTATGCCGATGCGATGATCATGAAAGGAAATGATGACGAAGCTATAAAACATTTAAATAAATCTATCGATATGCTGGAAAATGCAGAGGATAATGATTTTAATAATAATCTAAGGCTGGCTTCTAAATCTAAACTGGCTAAACTAAAAGGTCTGAATAAGGTTTTCAGTTTCCTTGATGGAGACTGGGAAGTAAAACACTATGCTATTGAAGATGGTGAAGAGGTTTTAAGGTTTACAGATGATGTGCGGTTTATCCCAAGTAAAATGAATTCAGCAATGGTTATGAGAATAACCAATGAAGAAGAAGGTTGGGAAGGAACTCAATTATTTGCTTATGACGCCCTTAATAATAATTATGAGGTGGTAAGAACTAATAATATGCAGCTCAACGGATTTCAAACCGCCAAAATGAAGGTCGAAGAATACAGTACAGATAAACTTGTTCTGCTTGAAACCGAGGAAGAAGATGGCGAGATCAGAAAAGTTAGGCACTCGATCGAAAAAAAGGGCGAAAACGTAGACTGGGTAATTTATGAAATTAAAGACGGGAGTGAAGAAAAAATGGCCCACCGAAAATTAAAGAGAAAAACCAATTCGTAACTAAAAATCTGAAAACAGGTCGAAAAGGCCTGTTTTCTTTTTCATATTGCAAATTTAGGTAGGCATTAATACCAGTTACTTTTATAATTATTAAATAATCGAAATTTTCCTTTTAGGCTATTAAATCAGAATTACAGAACCTACCTTCTTATTAACTATCTTTAAGACATTCGCAATAGACACATTTTCAACATTTCATCCTCAGACCTGCCCTACTCTTCTTATTAATGCTCCTGGTAATAAACCAATTATTAAACATTAATAAAACGACAATTATGAGTTCAATTATCAAATTAAAATGGAGTATCAGCTTGTTATTACTGTGTTTTACAACCTCACTTCTGGCTCAAACTGACAGTCAGACCAGGACAGATCAGCTTTATAGCGTCTACAAGGACGAAGGAGCCAAAGAAGTACTTAAGGTCTATGAAAAAAATAATTCCAACAAGGAATATGAAGGTATGGCAGAACCTTTAAATGTTTTAGCATATCGACTGATGCAAGAGGAAAAGGACCTTAAAGCTGCTGAAATGCTTTTGGAAGCTCAAATGAAAGAATATCCAAATGAGGCGAATCCTTATGATTCTTATTCCGACGTTCTTTTAGAAATGGGCAAAAAAGATGAAGCAAAAAAATACATTGAAAAATCTATGAAGCTCGCTTCAGAAAAAGACACTGAAGAGAACCAACTGGTTATAGAAGCCGGGAAAGCGAAAATGGCAATGTTGGAAAACAAGGATAAACAGTTAAACTTTTTAATAGGAAACTGGGAAAATAAAACGGTCACCTACCAAAATGGAGAGGAAGTAAACAGTTCTGTAAGTAGTAATAAAATTTCATTCGATCCTAGCGGTTCTATAATGATCGTAGACCATGATGATACAGGTAATAAACCATGTTGCAAACGTGTAATGGTTTATGACCCTAATAAAGATGAGTTTGACGTAGCGTTTATGCGCAGGAGTCAGGCAAGCGGAATCTGGAATTCCAAAATGCAGCTTAAAGAGCTAGGTAAAGATCATTATGAGATGACTGAAAGATATATGAACAATGACAATGTAGAAGTGAAAATGAGACATGACATTAAAAAGAAACCAAATAATGTAGAATGGACCACTTATGCTTCAAATGATGGTGATTGGGAGAAAGTAAGGACCATGACTTTGAATAAGAAGAATTAAAAAATTGTTCAAATATGTATTTAGAAAAAAGAGGTGAAATCACCTCTTTTTCTTTTATAAAAGGTCTGCACAAATTTGTTTTTCAGATTATGACAAAACCATTCGTAATACTATCTTTGCTGCCTGAAAAAGATTATTCATGAAGATTTCTTATAACTGGCTGAAGCAGTTCATTAAACTACCTGAAAACGCTGAAAAAACTGGCGAATTATTAACCGATCTTGGTCTTGAAGTTGAAGGCATTGATAGCTTTCAAAGTATTAAAGGAGGTCTTGACGGTATCGTGGTTGGTCACGTGTTGGAGTGTAAGGCACATCCCAACGCAGACAGACTTCAGCTTACGAAGGTAAATATTGGTAACGGCGAAGAAGTGCAGATCGTTTGCGGGGCACCAAATATTGGTGCTGGTCAAAAGGTTCCGGTTGCTACTATAGGCACCGTGCTCTATGATGAAAATGGAGAATCCTGGGAGATCAAGAAAGGAAAGATCCGTGGGGAAGTAAGTTACGGAATGATCTGTTCAGAAAAAGAACTTGGTTTAGGCCAAAGCCATGAAGGAATCATGGTAATGGATAATGAACTTGTTCCGGGAACGACGGTTGCAGATATTTTTGAGGTAGAAAATGATGAAGTTTTTGAAATAGGACTTACCCCAAACCGTGCAGATGCCATGAGCCACTGGGGTGTGGCCCGGGATCTAAAAGCCGGGTATCAGCAACAGGGACAACAATTGGAATTAATTACTCCGTCTGTAAGTAGTTTCCATGTAGATAATCGAAGCCTGAAAATCCAGATAAAAGTTGATGATTCTAACCTGGCTCCCAGATATTGTGGAGTGACCTTATCTGATGTTAAGGTCAATGAATCTCCAAAATGGCTACAGAATAGATTAAAAGCCATTGGGATCACGCCAAAAAATAACGTGGTAGATGCTACCAATTATGTGATGCATGAACTTGGACAACCTTTACATGCCTTTGATGCCGGAAAGATTGCAGGAAACGAGATCAACGTTAAGACTCTTAAGAAAGGAACAAAATTCACCACTTTAGATGAAGTAGAAAGAGAGCTTCACGAGGAAGATCTTATGATATGTGATGCGGAAAAACCACTTTGTATCGCTGGGGTTTTTGGTGGAATTGGAAGTGGAGTTACTGAATCTACTACTCAGGTATTCCTGGAAAGCGCCTATTTTAATCCGGTAAGCGTTCGTAAAACCGCGAAAAGACATGCCATAAATACCGATGCATCTTTTAGATTTGAAAGGGGAATCGATATTGATGCAGTAGAATATGCCTTAAAGAGGGCCGCACTTTTGATTTCAGAAATATCAGGAGGCGAGATCACCAGTGATATAGATGATCTTTATTTTAAAAAGATCGAAGATTTCCAGGTATTCTTAACCTTTGAAAAAGTAAATAAACTTATCGGGGAAAACCTGGAAGAAGAAACCATAAAATCTATTTTGGCTTCTCTTGAAATCAGGGTTAATAATGTAACCGAAACCGGAATGGGACTTACAATTCCTTCCTATCGCGTAGATGTTCAGCGTGAATCTGATGTGATCGAGGAGATTCTAAGAGTTTACGGATATAACAATATCAAATTTGGGGATAAACTTAGCCTTTCAGTAGCTAACTCTTCAAAATTCGAAGATTATAAGATCCAGAATCTTATCGCAAACCAGCTAATAGGCCAGGGATTTTATGAAACCATGGCAAATTCGTTGACTACCGCGAATTACAATAAGCTTTCTGAAGAATTAAAGGATGAATACCAGGTAGAAATGCTGAATCCTCTAAGTCAGGATCTGTCTGTCCTTAGACAAAGTATGCTTTTCTCTGGTCTGGAAGCGATCAGCTATAATTTAAACAGAAAGCGTGGTAACATCAGGATCTTTGAATTCGGAAAAACATATCACTCCTATGTTAACGGTCGGGAAGAAAACAAACACCTTAGCATATTCATTACAGGTGCGAAAACGGCCGAAAGCTGGAACACGGCTACAGGAAACGGAAACTTCTTTTACCTGAAGGGTATAATAAATTCGATTTTCGAAAAACTTGGAATCAACAACTTAAAAGCTAATTCTGTAAAAAGCGATCTTTTTTCAGAAGGGCTTCAGCTAAGTAGTAAGAAATCTAAATTGGTTGAGTTCGGAGTAGTGAAAAAGTCCATCCTTAAGAAAATGGATATCGACCAGGAAGTGATCTATGCAGATTTTAACTGGGATGAAGTGATTGAAATGGCGAAAAATCAAAAAACCAGCTTTACCTCTATTCCAAAGTATCCAAGCGTAAGAAGGGATTTTGCATTACTATTGGACAAATCTGTAAGCTATGATGAAATAGAACAGATTGCCAGACAAACAGAAAAGAAAATGCTAACCAGCGTTAACCTTTTTGATGTATATGAAGGCAAGAATCTACCGGAAGGCAAAAAGAGTTATGCAGTTAGTTTTGTTTTCCAGGATGAAAATAAAACCCTTACCGACAAACAGGTAGATAAGATGATGAACAAACTTCAGTACAGGTTTGAAAAAGAACTCAATGCTGAATTGAGATAAATAAAAAAAGCTGTGCAAATCGCACAGCTTTTTTTTATTCATTTATCTAAATCTGATTAAAACTGATCTTTAAAAATATCGTCTATATAAGACCTTATTTCCCTTTCCATTCTACGTGATCCAATTTCTTCTGCAGAAGTTCCTCTCCAAAGAATCTCATTGGTCCTTCTATCAATCAAATCTATAACTATCGATTTTTCATTATACGGAACCTGGGCTACTCTTGGTCCGTTTAAACGCTGTACGGTAAAATAATTTTCGTACATATAGTCCTGATAATACGGACCTACAAAATGCCCCGGACGATAGTAAGGATAATTTGTATATACAGGATTGGCATTTACCGCTACCTTTTCATCAAACATAGGGTGAAAATGCACTAGAATATCAGGATTCCTCCTATTTAATACAAATCCCTCGTCTTTCATATTCGCATTTATAGTTTCTACAATTACCTGCTGGATAGCATTATTATCAAGATCGCGACTTATTATAGTATCCTTATTAGGCAGGTAAGCATAAGAATCATAGGATTTCAACTTTTTAAGGTCATCCTTAGCGGTTGGACCACTGCTCCCACAGGAAACCATGATCATACTCAGTATTAAAATTAAACCACTATAGTTTAAAAATCTCATAATATTAATTTTTCTATTTTGAATCAAAATAACCTGAATACCATAGACTAAAAAAGCATGGTAGGTTGTTTGGCTTTTTTTTAACGGGAAAAAGCGGCTAAAAGCCGCCTTTCCTAAATTATTTATAATTAATTTTTATGGCAAAATTACCGCGTCAATAACGTGAATTACACCATTAGAAGCATTTAGATCTGCCGTAGTTACAGTTGCTACATTACCAGACTTATCTTTAATTTTCACCTTATCTCCATCTAACATGGCATGAACTTCTTCGCCGTTTACCGTTTTAAATGTAGCCTTACCATTTCCTTTTTTAATGGCATCTACCACATCGGCAGCTTTAAAATCACCGGCAAGTACATGGTAAGTAAGTACTGCCTGTAATTTCCCCTGATTTTCTTTTTTCAGCAATGATTCTACAGTTCCATCCGGTAGAGCTGCAAAGGCAGCATTTGTTGGAGCAAAGACGGTGAATGGTCCGTCGCTTGAAAGAACATCAACCAATCCGGCAGCTTTCACAGCAGCTACAAGAGTAGTATGATCGCTAGAACCAGCAGCAATTTCTACAATGTTCTTTGACGTCATCATTTTTGCATCTGTCATACTAGCCTGACCGAAGGCAACGGTCCCTAGAAACATAAATATGCTTAATACCGTAAATAATTTCAAATTTTTCATAACATACATTTTTTGAATTCTTCTGGAATTTACAAGGACAGTTATTAGACGAGTTTAAAATAAGAGCCAATTAGTATAAAATTAACAACTGTAGTATAAAAACAGGTCTTTTCAGCTAATTTTTGAAAGATCACAAATTGCTATTCTAAGCTTAATTGTCTAATTTAGTGGAGCTAAAGAAAAAGAAAATGAAGTTGAAATTTCCCCGCACCAATTTAGAACAACAACTCCTGAAGGTTCGAAACAAAAAAATCACAGAAAATAAAATCCTGGAAGAAGTTCATCAGATCTTACATAGATCTGAAAACCGGGATAAAGAAGTTCTGAAAGAAATAAAGCAGGGAAATAACTCAAATAATAATGATTTTGATCCCGATCTATTAGAAACTAACAGGATCTTTCATATAAACGATATTTATCAAATCTGCATTGACTATCGTTTACGTTTTCTGGATTCCAAATTTTTCAAATCTAACATTCCTTACGAGGCTCTTATCGAGATAAAAGAATTGGAAAAGGCACACGAAACTACTCTTAGAGGTTTTAAGATTGTGGCTCCCTCAAAATTATTCAAGCTGGAGAATGCAGATGACCCACTATTGTTCGCTCCTATTGGCAATGATTACTATTACCTGATTCATAAATGGGGAAATGATCTTCACCCTTTTCGGAAAATGATCATGTGGCCTTTTAAAACACTGGAGAACTTCATTGTTTTGCTTCTTGTCACAAGTTTTCTTGCAGCTCTTTTGATCCCGGACGGTCTATTTACTCATGGGCAGACAACCACAGAATTTTTTATGGTTTTCTTTTTTGTTTTTAAATGGTTTGCCGGGCTGTCAATTTTTTATGGATTCAAAAAGGGCAAAAATTTCAGCACTGCTATCTGGAATAGCAAGTTTTACAACGCCTAGTAGGTTAATTTCAATACAAAAAGTTTAATTGCAAGGTTCTTAATTCGTAATTTAGATGGATAATCCATTAGTCATGCACGAAGAAGAGAGCTACAAACGGGTATATACAGGCCCGGAAACCAACGTACAATATTTACAGGAATTATTCGAAAAAGAAGGTATACATTCCAGAGTTCGAAATGATTTCGATTCTGGTCTTAGAGCTGGATTTGGCGGAGGGCTACCGGGACAGGTACTCCTGTTCGTTCTGGAAAATCATTACGAGGATGCCGTAAAAATAGCCAGATCCACATTTCCTAAAGATTTCGATAATGAATAACGAAGAATTAAGTACGCAGGAAGAAAGACCTGAAAGAAATAAATGGAATCTTATTCTGGGAATTGTATTTGTAGGTTACGGGAGTTTCAGACTTTATCAAAAATTACAATTACCAGAGTCTGATAATTTTGGAATAATTCTGGCCGTTGGATTTATTCTATTTGGTATTTATGACCTCTGGAAATATTTTAAAGGAGTATAAAAAAAGCCCTGTGATCACAGGGCTTTTACATTTTACCATTTTATTATCGCGCTACCCCAGGTAAAGCCACTACCAAAAGCAGCCAGGACAACAACATCTTCATCTTTAACCTTTCCTTCTTCCCAGGCCTCGGTAAGAGCAATAGGTATTGAAGCAGCAGTTGTATTTCCATATTTCTGAATATTGTTATAAACCTGTTTATCACTAAGCTTGAATTTCTGCTGAACAAATTGAGAAATCCTAAGATTCGCCTGGTGAGGAATTAACATATCAATATCGGCAACTTCCAACCCGTTTGCCTTTAATCCTTCATTGATAACCTCTGAAAAACGTTGAATCGCATTCTTAAATACAAACTGACCATTCATATATGGGTAATACGGAATATCATCTCCCTGAGGATTTTCTGCAATAATCTCTGGAACCCAATGATTCGTACTTGGACCTTTTAAAGATAATTCCAGGGCATGTTTCCCTTCTGAATGCAAATGAGTGGATAGAATTCCCTGACCATTATGATCACTGCGAGTTAAAACCGCTGCCCCTGCTCCATCACCAAAAATTACAGAAACCGAACGTCCACGTGTGGTAAAATCAAGTCCACCACTGTGGTTCTCACTTCCAATTACCAAAACATTCTTATACATTCCGGTTTTTATGAACTGATCTGCTACAGATAAGGCGTAAATAAATCCGCTACACTGGTTACGAACATCTAATGCCGGACAGGTATCAATTTCCAGCATTTCCTGTACCTGCACTCCGCAGCCCGGGAAATAATAATCAGGACTTAGAGTTGCGAAAACAATAAGATCTATGTCATCTTTTGAAATACCTGAACGTTCTATGGCTATTTTCGCTGCTTTCACTCCCATAGTCGCTGTGGTGTTGCCGTCTCCTTTTTTAATATGTCTTCTTTCCTTAATTCCTGTACGCTCCGTAATCCACTCGTCATTGGTGTCCATCAGTTTGGACAGGTCATCATTGGTGACAACATTTTCCGGGACATATTTTCCTAATCCTGCAATTTTTGTTTGATACATGGACGATTTTTATGATATTAAAAATAATTCTTATTAAATTTAAGCAAATTGCTAAAAAATGGATGTGCAATATAAGAAACATTAACATTCCTTATATTCTTAAAATCACTAAAATTTCAGGTTAAACTTAGATTATCGAACCAGGGAAACCTGAGAATAGAAAAGCTTATATAAAAAGAGGAAGCGCATCCGATTTGGATCGAATACGCTTCCTAACAACCTAACCAATAAATCAACCATTAGAGATACACTCTAAAATTTTGAATGTCTACTTTCGCTTTAAGATCATGTAATAGATTATACAGGCCAAAAAAGGTCCTACTCATATAGAGAAAGTGCCTACTTCCCCTATTTCCATTCATTCTTCGTAATTCAGGGTCTTTTGAATATCTTTCACTTAGTTCATTAAGATGTTTCCAGAATTTTTCATCGGTAAAATCAAATCTTTCCGACTGATATGGGGTTGAAAACATTGTAAACATCTCATGAAACATTTCCGAAAAAAATTCTTTCTCTTTTTCTGAATCTCCCTCGTTCAGAATTTCCAGTTCATATAGTTTACTGTAAAAGAATTCTCTATCGTTCAACTTTTCTCTATCGGTTAAAGAGAAATATGGCTCATAAAAATCCTCGGGTATCTGTTTAATACATCCAAAATCTATCGCAATAAGGTTGTTATCTTCATCAACAAGGAAATTTCCTGGGTGAGGATCTGCATGTACCTGTTTTAATCCATGAATTTGGTACATATAAAAATCCCATAATGCCTGACCAATCTTATTTGCCAGTTCTTCATTTTCGTTCTGCTTCGCAAATTCGCTCAGATGCTTTCCTTCCATCCAATCCATAGTGATAATTCTCTCACTGGATAGGTCTTCATAATATTTAGGAAATTTCAAGTTATGAATATGGGAGCAAGCTTCAGAAATTTCTTTACTCTGTTTAACTTCCAGAATATAGTCTGTTTCTTCCAAAAGCTTTCCTTCCACCTCCATGAAGTATTTTTCTGAATCTTTGGCACTTAAATTAAACATTTTAAGAGCAAAAGGTTTTACCATAGCCAGATCTGAACTGATACTATCTGCAACCCCCGGATATTGGATTTTCACAGCAAGTTTCTTCCCTTCTTTTGTGGCCTTGTGCACCTGTCCGATGCTGGCCGCATTAACCGATTGGGTTGCAAAAGTATCATATAAATCTTCCGGATATTCTCCGTGATATTTTTTGAAGGTCTTTCTAACCAGTGGCGCAGAAAGTGGCGGTACACTAAATTGAGCCAAACTGAATTTTTCCACATAAGCTCCTGGTAAAAGATTCTTTTCCATCGAAAGCATCTGGGCAACTTTCAAGGCACTACCTTTAAGGCTTTTAAGGCCATCATAAATATCAGTGGCATTATCTTCATCCAGCTCATCTCTGGTAAACTCAGGATTAAATGCTTTTTTACCATAATATTTAAGGTAATTCCCACCTATCTTTACCCCGGTAGAAACGAGTTTTCCTGTTCTGCCTATTTTGCCTGTTGGTATCTTATCTATCGTCTTCATATATTCTCCTTATGCCATTCTTTCCTTCCAAAGGAATTTACCCAGATCCACTACTCTCTCTAAAGGAGTATTATCAAACAAATCAAAAACAGTATTTACAGATTTTTCGATCGCAACATCTGTGCTCTCAAAAGCGGCAGAATTGTCATCCATCCAGAATTTCAAAAGGAATAGGAATTGTACCCATACTCCTTCAGAGAAGATCATTTCATTCTGTTCAAATAGTTTTAAAGATTTCTCACTATTACCGTCCTGAATAAGCGTTTTAGCATATTTCTTCATTTTCTTTCTCAGGTTCTTTAACTGATCCAGATTTTTCAATGATTTCTCATGCTCACTTAAAGCATATAAAACGTAACTACGATTTGCAGTTAAAACCTCGAAAAAGGTATAAAAGAACGTAAGTAATTTTTCGCGGTTGGAGAACTTGCTATACTCTTTAGATTTCTCCATTACATTTAGAGAATTGTCAAAGAATTTTTCCCATATAGTTTTTCTCAGTCCTTCAAAACTGCCAAAATGCTTATAGAAATCGGCCTCGGTCATTTCGTTATCCTTTGCGAACTTGTATACGCTTCTGGGAGTTTTCTCATGCTCCAAAACGTAATCCATATAAATAGCGATCAATTTATCTGCATTCGGTTTCTTCTTCACTTTACTATTTCCTGTAGTCTTAGCCATAATTTTTAAATCTGATATAAATTTACAACATTGTTTAATGTTTTCACTTAAAGTTTAAACAAATTATTGTTAAATATTTTTCATCCCTTGTAATGGGTGGGTTAGACGAGCAAGACACTACTTAATTACAATGATGTCAGTTTGACAGAAATTCATTAATGGTATTTTTTTTGAAAACAGGAAGAGTGAATCAAAATTTAAAAATATTAATATGGCAACCGGAAAAATAAATGTATCTGTTGAAAACATTTTTCCGCTCATCAAGAAGTTTTTATACAGTGATCATGAAATCTTTTTGAGGGAGCTTATATCAAATGCAACCGATGCAACCCTTAAATTAAAACATTTAAGTGCCCTTGGGGAAGCTAATGTAGACTATGGAAATCCTGTAATTGAAGTTAAGGTAGATGAGAAGAATAAAACTCTTCATATTACCGATCAGGGTATAGGGATGACGAAAGAAGAAGTAGAGAAGTACATTAATGAAGTAGCTTTTTCTGGCGCTGAAGAGTTTTTACATAAATATAAAGACTCGGCTAAGGACAGCGGAATTATCGGTCATTTTGGCCTTGGCTTCTATTCTGCTTTTATGGTGGCAAATAAAGTAGAAATACGCACAAAATCTCATACAGATGCTCCTGCAGCACATTGGGTATGTGAAGGTACTACCGAGTTTACCCTGGAAGATGGAGATAAAAAAGAACACGGTACAGAGGTTATTCTTCATATTAATGAGGATGACAAAGAATTTTTAGAGGAGAACCGTATTCAAGAGTTATTGGTGAAGTATAACAAGTTTATGCCTATCCCAATTAAATTCGGAACAAAAGAAGAAACTCTTCCTCTACCAGAAGATGCTAAAGAGGATGCTAAACCGGAAACAAAAACAGTTGATAATATCATCAACAATCCCGATCCGGCCTGGACAAAGCAACCTACAGAGCTAGAGGAAAAAGATTATAATGAGTTTTACCGCGAATTGTATCCAATGCAATTTGAAGAACCATTATTCCATATTCACCTGAATGTTGATTATCCGTTCAACCTTACTGGAATACTTTATTTCCCAAGGATG
Source organism: uncultured Flavobacteriaceae bacterium (assembly GCA_965364455.1). Lineage (GTDB taxonomy): Bacteria > Bacteroidota > Bacteroidia > Flavobacteriales > Flavobacteriaceae > Christiangramia. Next base: position 2,798 of record CBDTXN010000042.1, on the reverse strand, counting down.
GCTCAGGATATGAACATCCAAAAGGATAAGATTCAGCTTTACCAAAACCAGGTATTTGTTACTGATAATGTAGAAGGAATAGTTCCAGAATTTCTTACAATGCTTAGAGGTGTGATCGATTCTCCGGATATTCCGTTGAACGTTTCAAGATCTTACCTACAAGCCGATGGGGCTGTAAAAAAGATCTCCAGTTATATCACCAGAAAAGTAGCTGATAAACTGAAAAGTCTTTTCAATAATAATAGAGAAGATTTTGAGAAAAAATGGAACGATATTAAGATCGTTATCGAATATGGGATGCTTACCGAGGACAAATTCTTCGAAAAAGCTGACAAATTCGCTCTTTATCCTACCACTGACGGAGAATACTATACTTACGAGGAGCTGGAAAACGCTATAAAGGAGACTCAGACCGACAAAGATGGTAATATGGTCATTCTTTATGCTTCTAATGAAAATGAGCAGCACAGTTATGTTGAAGCCGCTAAGGACAAAGGATATAAAGTTCTACTTCTGGATTCACCTATTATTTCTCACCTGCTTCAAAAGCTTGAAACTTCAAAAGAGAAGATATCTTTTGTTCGTGTAGATTCAGATCACGTTGACAACCTTATTAAGAAAGATGAGGAGAAAATCTCTAAACTTTCAGACGAAGAAAAAGAAAAGCTGAAAGGTGATTTCGAAAAAGTGATCCCTTCTGAAAAATATACTATTCAGATGGAGGCTATGGACAGCAATGCTGCTCCATTGATCATCACTCAGCCTGAGTTTATGCGTAGAATGAAAGAAATGCAGCAAACCGGTGGAGGTGGAATGTTTGGAATGGGTAATATGCCAGAGATGTATAATCTGGTTGTGAACACAAATCACGATCTTATAAATACAATTTTAAACACTAAAACTGAGAAAAAACAGCAACGCCTTATCAAACAGTCATTAGACCTGGCGAGGCTTTCTCAGAATCTTTTAAAAGGTGAGGAACTTACTGACTTTATCAAGAGAAGTTTTGATATGGTGAAATAACAAGTTTTCCTTCATTAATATTTAACCGCCTTCATAGTGAAGGCGGTTTTTTATTGGATTTATTTTTCTTTCGTACCTTTTCCAAAAATCAAAACACATGAAAAAGTTTAGTTTCCTATTTACAATTCTACTATTGATAAGCTGTAAACAGAATAATTCTGAAGATAAAATACCTGTGGAACCGGATAATGGAATTGGAAATGGAGCTACACCGCCAAAAGTTTTCTCTTTTTCAGAAAACATTGAAGAGGCTCATAACAAAGCCGCTTTTATGAATAAGAAAGCCGTCTCCTTTGATATAGATCTAGAATTTGGCGGAAATACAAGGCTTAATGGGAAAGTAAGCATGACTACAAATTCTACCAAGGTGAGGTTGGACAAACCAGATGGTACTTCAATTATCTACGATGGAGAAAATGTTTTTATTAGTCCTGAGTCGGCAGAAACCAAAGGTGCAAGATTTGATATTTTCACCTGGCAGTATTTTTTTGCCATGCCTTTTAAACTGACAGATCCTGGAACGGTTTGGGAAGAACAGCAAGATCGAATGTTAGATAGTACCAGTTATAAAACTGCGAAACTTACTTTTGAATCTAACGTTGGAGATTCACCTGACGACTGGTACGTAGTGTATAAGGATCCTGAAACCAGCAGACTAAAAGCAGCAGCCTATATAGTAACATTTAGTAAGGACCAAGAAAAAGCGGAAGAAGATCCGCACGCCATAGTTTACTCAAATTATGAAACGGTTCAAAATGTCTCTTTTGCAACCGGCTGGAGTTTTCATAACTGGAACCAGGAAAATGGATTTGGTGAAAAACTTGGGGAAGCCAGTATCAAGAATTTAAAATTCTTTGATCCCGAAGCAGATTACTTTGCAGTTCCTGAAAATTCCAAACAGATTGACAGGTAGTTTTAAACCTCTTCTGGAAAATCTTTAAGCGAAAGATTCTTATAAACTATCTGGTAAAATTGCTGTACGTCGTATGGTTTTACGATAATTCCGCTCATACCCGCATCATGAATCTCTTCCCTTATTTCTTCTACCTCAACGGCAGTTAAGGCCAGAATTGGAATGTTCCGGTTGAATTTCCGGATTAGTTTAGATGCTTCAAGGCCTGAGATGCCCGGCATATTCACGTCCATAAGAACAAGGTCGTAATTTTCGTTTTTCACCTTTTCAACAGCCTGGTGACCGTCTCCTGCCACATCGCATTCAAAATCCTTCTTTTCCAGGATCCTTTTGTTAAGTACCTGGTTTATCCTGTTATCATCTACAATGAGAATTCGTTTTTTATCAGAATGATCATAAGCATGAAACTCTTCTATCTTTTTAGGAGCTTCAGTTTTTAAATGATCAACCTTGAAGGTAATTGAAAAACTAAAAATAGAACCTTCACCCTCCTTGCTTTCAAGTTTGATCTTAGAATTGAAAAGTTTAAGCAATCTTTTTACGATAGGAAGCCCCAGGCCAGTACCCTGATAGTTGTAATTGGCGTTATTTAATTGTGAGAATTCCTGGAATATCATTTTCCTTTTGCTTTCAGGAATTCCCGGGCCGTTATCCTTGATCTCAAAATAAACTTCAGACCTATCGCCGTTAGAACCGGTTTGTTTTGCCGTGATATAAATATCCCCTCTTTCAGTGAATTTCATTGCATTACCAACAAGGTTCATAAGAATTTGAGATAATCTAACGGAATCACCAATGAGATATTCAGGAATCTCCGGGTCTATTTCTAAACGGATCTCATTCTTATTCTGAATTCTTGTAA
>CBDTXN010000041.1:0-16301 GCA_965364455.1 uncultured Flavobacteriaceae bacterium | reverse complement strand
CTCCTTATCGAAATAGATTTTTGAAGCTGAACGTATTCCTACCGCCTGGTAAACGAAGTCGTATTTATTGAAATACATGGTAATGATCTCCTCCTTAGTATACTGGCGTTCCAGTCTCGTTGAGATCACCCATTCTTTTACTTTTTGAAATACACGCTGAATATTATTCTGGGCAACATCTTCAGTAAACAATTGTTTAGCCAGCTGCTGAGTTATGGTACTGGCTCCGCCACGAGTTCCCAAAAATACTGCTGCACGTAATGTACCCTTTGCGTCTATCCCCGCATGCTGATAAAATCTTTCATCTTCAGTAGCCACTAAAGCCTGCACCAAATGATCTGGAAGATCATCATATTTTATGGGAGTCCTGTTTTCGCTGTAATATTTACCCAAGGTTTCCCCGTCTGAAGAAAAGATCTCGGTTGCCAGGTTAGTTTCAGGGTTTTCAAGCTCCTCGAAAGTTGGCATTTTTCCGAATGCTCCCCAACCTGCAAGTAAAAATATAACTACGGCAACAAGAATGCCTATTCCGAAAAGTGTCCAGAATCCAGCTATGTATTTACCATTGCTATGAGCAGGTTTCTTAGATTTTTTTGTTGTGCGGGCCATTTATATCACAAAAATTAATTATCGCTATTTTCTATTCGGAATCCTACGTGAGTGATCCCTTCCAGTTCTTGAATTCCGTTTACTTCCCCATTTTTACGCATTGCCTGCTGGATGGTTACCTTGTATTTACCGGGCTCATCGAACCTAACATTCTCTTTATACCAGAGCTTACTCTCTTTCACATCACCAAAACCTGTGCCGAGCCATTCTCCACTGGGTTTGGTCATTTCATATTCTAAAGTATCACTGATCACTTTTCCCTGAGGGAATTTTATTTCAGTAATCAGGAATAAGTTACTGTATTGGTAATCTTTATTATTCCTTAAATTAATGAACAGGTCATAAACTCCAGTGGAATCTATGTTGTCAAGTTCAAAGGTCACCAATGAATCCTTATGCCAGCCCTTTAAAGGTTTATACTCATCAAAAACCCTGTTCTTGTCACAGGAAGAAAATGTTATGATGAAAATGGCTAAAAAGGAAACTACAAAAACACTACGCATTCTTAGATCTTGAAGAATTTCCCTTTCTTTTTTTTCTCTTCTTATTGTTATTTCGCCTTTTGCGATTTTGTTTCGGTTTGTCAAAACGGGTTAAACTATCTTCTCCAACCGAATTACTAAATCCTTTGGTATCTGTCTCATCAAGCTGCAATTCTACTTCATACTCTTCCAGGCTACCTACCGGTTCATCCTTCTTATTTCGAGCAATGATCTTATTGGCCTGCTCGGGAGTAAGTTTATGCCAGTTCATCCATTCACCTTCATATGCATACCATAGAAGGCCTTTGAAAATGTCAATTTTCTGACATACAGCAGTTCCCTTTTTGGTTTTTAGTTTAACGTCGGTTTTTGGAAAAGATTTTAAGGCTTCCAGATAAGTATCTAATTCGTAGTTCAAACAACATTTAAGTTTACCGCACTGCCCAGCTAATTTTTGTGGATTAAGGGATAATTGCTGGTATCTGGCCGCTGATGTACTAACAGATCTAAAATCTGTTAACCAGGTAGAACAACAAAGTTCTCTACCACAGGAACCAATACCTCCAAGTCGCGCTGCTTCCTGGCGAAGTCCTATCTGGCGCATTTCGATACGGGTATTGAATTCTCGCGCAAACTCTTTTATAAGCTGGCGGAAATCTACCCTATCTTCAGCAGTATAATAGAAAGTTGCTTTTGAACCATCCCCCTGGAATTCCACATCGCTTATTTTCATGCTAAGATTAAGCCTGATTGCGATCTGTCTGGATCTTTGCTGGATCTTTGCTTCCCGGTCCCGGGCTTCCTGCCAGACATCTATATCTTTTTGGGAAGCTTTACGGTATATTTTAAGGATTTCTGGGGAATTAATATCAACTTTCTTCTTTTTCATCTGAACCCTTACCAGTTCACCGGCAAGGCTAACCATCCCAACATCGTGACCCGGACTGGCTTCGGTAGCCACCACGTCGCCGATACTTAGGCTTAATTTTTCAGTATTCTTGAAGAAATGTTTCCGTCCGTTTTTAAAACGAACTTCCACGATATCGAAAGGTTCTACGCCCCCCGGGAGAGACATGTTCGAAAGCCAATCGAAAACGGTAAGTTTATTACATCCGTCGGTTCCACAGGTTCCATTATTCTTACATCCTTTCGGCTGACCGTCTTTGCCGGTCGAGCAACTTGTGCAAGCCATATATTATATATATTGAGAAGGTCACTTTTTAGCGCATACTGTTTGACATCATCCCGTCCTACCATTCTGGTAATAATTGCAGGATCTCCTTCATCTTCAATGGCTATATCAATAGCCTATGCGTTCTTAAAAAGCACCTCCTTGAGGTTCATAAAAAATTTCAACAGTAAATATACCAATATTAATTGGCTCCACCATTTTAGAAAAAACCTATTGCTTAAATTTCAGAACCTCAGATCTTCCTTTTTTAAAGATCTTATTGCTCGCACCTTTTCCTTTACGAAGGGCTTTTTGCTCTTCATAAGGCAATGCTGCAATTTCCTTACAGTTATCTGAACAACAATCATTCATTTTTTCAGCACATTCTTTACACTGAATAAATAATAAATGACATGCTTCATTAGCACAGTTAACATGAGTATCACAAGGCTTGCCACACTGGTGACAATGTGCGATCACGTCTTCTGAAATTCTCTCGGCACGACGATGATCAAAAACGAAATTCTTTCCAATAAATTTATTTTCCAGCTTCTGTTTATCAACCTGGCGGGTATATTCAATAATTCCACCTTCCAGCTGATACACATTTTTGAATCCGCGATGTTTATAATAGGCACTTGCCTTCTCACAGCGAATTCCCCCGGTACAATACATTACCAGGTTTTTATCTTCCTTATGCTCTTTAAGATCTTCTTCTATAATATCCAGCGAATCCCTGAATGTATCAACATCTGGAGTGATCGCTCCCTGAAAATGACCAATTTCACTTTCATAGTGGTTTCTCATATCCACCAGGATGGTATTAGGATCATTTATAAGATCATTGAACCTCGAAGCATCTACATGCACTCCTTTATTTGTAACATCAAAAGTTTCATCGTTCAATCCGTCGGCAACGATCTTTTTACGAACCTTCACCTTAAGTTTAAGGAAAGATTTGATATCATGCTCGATAGCGATATTTAAACGAACATTTTCAAGAAAATAAATATCATCAAGAAATGCCTTGAATTCATTAAATCTTTTCGCTGGAACCGAAAGTTGGGCATTTATACCTTCGTGGGCTACATAAATACGTCCCAGAACATCCATCTGGTCCCAGGCAATAAACAAATGATTCCTGAATAATTCGGGGTTTCCGATCTTTGCATAAGCATAGAAAGAGAGCGTAAGCCTGTCTTCACCGGCTTCTTCTAAAAGGGCTTCTCTTTCTTTAGCGCTCAATTTATTGTACAGTTGCATGCTATACTAATATTTTAAGTGTTAAAGAAAATTTTTGCAAAGATACATTTTTCCCTAAATAGACCATAAACCTGACTAAGAATTACATAATTCCAAATATTTGGAATATTTCCATAAATCTGCTTTAAGTTTTATTGTATTGCAAAAAAACTTGTCTTATTTTAGCGGACCTTATTTATACACTTATAACAAATATACATGAGCAACGATAAAGAAAAAGACGCGAAGTTAAAGGCACTTAAGCTCACCCTCGACAAGATGGACAAAACCTACGGAAAGGGTACGGTTATGAAAATGAGCGATCAGGTTGTAGTAGACGTAGATGCTATTTCTACCGGTTCACTGGGTCTTGATCTAGCGCTTGGTGTAGGAGGTTATCCAAGAGGAAGAGTTATCGAGATCTATGGTCCTGAATCTTCTGGTAAAACCACTCTTACCCTTCATGCAATTGCTGAAGCTCAGAAAAAAGGTGGAATTGCAGCTTTTATTGATGCGGAACATGCTTTTGACAGGTTTTATGCTGAAAAGCTTGATGTAGATATTGACAATCTTATCATTTCTCAACCAGATAATGGAGAACAGGCTCTTGAGATCACAGATAATCTAATCAGGTCTGGAGCGATCGATATTATTGTAATTGACTCGGTTGCTGCGCTTACTCCAAAAAGCGAGATCGAAGGAGAAATGGGTGATTCCAAAATGGGACTTCATGCAAGATTAATGTCACAGGCACTTAGAAAGCTTACTTCTTCTATTAGCAAAACCAACTGTACGGTAATCTTCATTAACCAGTTAAGGGAAAAGATCGGGGTAATGTTTGGTAATCCTGAAACCACTACCGGTGGTAATGCTCTTAAATTCTATGCTTCGGTAAGATTGGATATTAGAAGGTCTACCCAGATAAAGGATAGTTCTAATAACGTAATGGGTAATAAGACCCGTGTCAAGGTTGTAAAGAACAAAGTAGCTCCACCATTTAAAACTGCTGAATTCGATATCATGTACGGAGAAGGGGTTTCAAAAATTGGTGAGATAATCGATATAGGGGTAGATTATGAGATCGTAAAGAAAAGCGGTTCATGGTTTAGTTACGAAGACACTAAATTAGGTCAGGGGCGTGATGCTGTAAAGACCTTATTAAAAGATAATCCGGACCTCATGGAAGAGCTGGAAGAAAAAATCAAAGAGGCGATCAAGATCGCTAAAGAATAAAAAATATCCCCGAAAGGGGATTTTTTTTGGTTTACACGCAACCTTTTCAATTTTACCTCATCTATTAAATAGATATAAATGAATGTAAATATGAAAAAGTTAATGTTATTCGTCCTTCTAGGACTATTATTAAGCAGCTGCTCCACAGATGATGATGTGCCTAATATTGAATATGGATTGGCATCCATAGTAAACTCAGAATTCCCTACGTTCTTTGAACCAGGTAAAACCTATGATATAAACTTGACCTATAGGCTACCAAGTACCTGTCACAGCTTTTTCGGGTTTGACGGTGGAAGGGAAGATGATACATCTCAGGAAATCTTTATTTATGCCTTAACTTCACGTGATCTAGACCGAACAGATTGTACCGATGTAGACCCCAATCTAGTAAGACAGGGAACTATCAGAAACTTTATGGTTAGCGATAATGTTTCAGAAGATGAAGTTTTTATTTTTAAACTTTGGACAGGAACAGACAGTGCCGACAACCCAATTTACGAAACCATTCAAGTTCCTGTTGGAGAACCAGATATAACACCTGCTGGATAAAGTTTAAAAAATAAATTATTGGTTAAGATTAAGAATCTTATTCAAAACTGTAAGAAACAGGACAGGAAAGCACAGGAACAGCTTTATCGCATCTATGCGTCTAAGCTGTTCGGTGTTTGCCTTAAATATTCTGACAATTACCAGCAGGCAGAAGACAATCTACAGGATGGATTCTTAACCATATTTGAAAAAATAACTCAATTCAGGGATCAGGGATCTTTTGAAGGTTGGATGAAAAGAATCCTTATAAACACCTGTTTGCAAAAGTACCGGCAACAAAAGGTTTATGAGATCACCAACGAAGATAATTTAGAGCAGGAAGAGGAAGTAGAATTGGAGACCGAAGAACTTTCGATAGATTTTCTGCTAGAATGCGTCCAGGGTTTACCGTCCAGATACAGACAGGTTTTCAACCTTTATGTAATGGATGATTATTCTCATAAGGAGATTGCAGAGTTCCTTAACATTTCAGAAGGAACTTCAAAGTCTAATCTTGCCCGAGCAAGAAAGGCATTAAAGGATAAGATTGAAAAAAACCAGAATACTCAAAATTCGGCTCAATCATTATGAAAGAAAAAAAGAGCATAGACCGGATTTATCAGGAAAAATTCAAGGATTTTGAAAAAGAGCCCAGAGAAAAAGTTTGGGAAAATATTTCTGCGAAACTTGATAAAAAGGATAAAAAGAGACCGCTTATCATACCGCTTTGGTTTAAGATAGGTGGTGTGGCCGCTGTGATCTCTATAATCATTGCCAGCCTTATTTTTACTCAAAACAACGATCCTTTAGGACAGGAACCGGGAGTTGTTATTGAAACGCAAGAAGATTCAGTCAATGAAGAATCTTCAGGAATTACCGAAGAAAATACGATTCAGGATGAATATTCATCAGAAGGTATTGCTTATGAAGATGAGAAAGAATTGAAGGAAGAAATCGAATTGAACTCTAATGATAAATCATCATCCAAATCAATTAAAAATAAGTCTGAACAAAATTCAAATCTTGATCAAGAGAAATTTTCAAACTCAAAAAATACCAGATCTAACAATATTGCATTAACACTGGAAGAAAAAGATTTTTCCAAAACGACTTATGAAAAAGAGAAAAGTACAATTCAGCCGGAAAGGATCGTGAATGATCCCTCCGGTGCAATTGTACGATCTGAAGAAACAGTGATAGATTCAACTAAAACCAAATCGATCCTGGAAGAAGAGAATGCTCTGGTAGATTTAGAAGAAGAAAAAAAGACATCTAAAGAGGAAGAGAACATAGAAGAATTGAATTCTAAAAGGCTTAGCCTTTCTACATTTGCTGCGCCTATTTTCTATAGTAACCTTGGTAGTGGAAATGAATTGTCCAATCAATTATCTAATAATGCTTCGTCTTCTGAGGTAACAATTTCCTACGGTTTTAAGGTAGCTTACCAGGTCTCTAAGAAGTTGAAAATAAGAACAGGGATCAGCAAGGTCAACATAAATAATAATATCCAAGACATTTCATACTCTCCATCTGCGACCTCGGTTGGATTTGAAAATATTGGACCTGATGCCGGTAATCTGGATATAAGAGATAATTCCCCGGCAGAAAGCGGTTTGCCTTCTGGAGGTTTGAATTTTAACAGTAGTTCTATGGCAGCTTCAGTATTTACTCCAGGTGAGCTAAATCAACAATTTGGTTATATAGAAGTTCCTCTGGAACTTGAATTTGCCATTGTAGATAGTAAGTTTGGTTTAAATTTAATTGGAGGAGGTAGTAGCCTATTTTTGGATAATAACCGTGTTGAATTAGTTACTGACAGTGGTAAGACCGATCTTGGAGAAGCCTCGAATATCAATAGTACAAGTTTTAGTACCAATATAGGGTTGGGAATGGATTATGACCTGAGCGATAAATTGAGTATAAGCGTAGAACCTATTTTTAAATACCAGTTAAACACCTTTTCCAACGTAGCGAATGTTCAGCCGGTCAATTTTGGTGTTTATTCAGGGCTAAATTTCAGATTCTAAAAATGTATCGTAGGAGTAGTTAGTTCTTGATGGATAACCTTGTAGGTGCGCTCCTTAAGATCTTTCCTGCAGGTTAAATTCAGTTCCTTTGTATCTATGAAGTTATGGATCTTCACTCTTAATTTTCCTGGTCCTCCGGAAAAGAATTTATAAGAAAAACGTTTTTTATTATCATGAAAGGTAATTGGAACAAGTGGGATCTGATGTTCTATTGCCAATCTAAAAGCCCCATCCTTAAACTGATCTAAAACTATAGATCGATCTTCGGGTACACCTCCCTCAGGAAAAATACAGACGCTGTTTTCCTGTTTGAGCCTTCGCTGGGCTTCCTCAAATGCTTCCATTCTACTTTTCTGCCGGGTTCTGTCAACAAGGATACAGGTTCTTCTATAGAAAAACCCGAAAACAGGTATTTTACCTAATTCCTTTTTTCCAATAAACACGAATGGCTGCTTCACCACGGCCAACATCAGCATGATGTCTAGCATGGAAGTATGGTTGGCTACCAGCATATAACTTTTATGTTTTTCGGGCAACTGATCGGCTTCAACCTTTATGCTGAAACCCATTCCGTAAATGATCACTTTAGCCCAGATCCTGGCGCATACATAATATTGAGGATAAAACCTTTCAGTAGAAGTAAATATGATTAGAAACGGAAGCATTATTAATATGGGAACCACCATCAAAATATAGAACCAGATTCTCCATAGCAGGATCGCTGCCGATTTAATAAAACTCATAGTTTCCAAAAGTAGTAAAATGAATCTATTGAATTCTATAAAAAAATTACCTTTGCACAAAATCCAAGAATTCAATGTCCAGAATACTTACAGGAGTACAAAGTACAGGAACACCTCACCTGGGAAACCTTTTAGGAGCTATTATACCTGCTATAAATATGGCGAATCAACCTGATAATGATTCCTTTATTTTTATTGCAGATCTACACTCTTTAACCCAGATAAAAGACGCAGAAACCTTAAGGCAAAACACCTACTCTGTAGCGGCAACCTGGCTTGCCTGTGGATTGGATATTGAAAGAAGTGTATTTTATCGTCAAAGTGATATTCCACAGGTTACCGAATTGTCATGGTATCTTAGCTGTTTCTTCCCTTACCAGCGTTTAACTCTTGCACATTCATTTAAAGATAAAGCAGACCGACTGGAAGATGTGAATAGTGGGCTTTTCAGTTATCCTATGCTTATGGCGGCAGATATTCTTTTATACGATGCCGAAATTGTACCTGTTGGGAAAGATCAATTACAGCACCTGGAAATGACCAGGGATGTAGCATCCAGATTTCATGCAAAAATGGGTGAAGTATTTGTGATTCCAGAAGCTAACGTGCAAAAAGATACCATGTACGTTCCCGGTACCGACGGCGAAAAAATGAGCAAATCCAAGCATAACACCATTAATATTTTTCAGACAGATAAAAAGTTGAGAAAGCAAATAATGGGAATTGAAACGGACAGTACTCCTTTGGAAGAACCAAAAGATCCGGATATCTGTAATGTTTTTGCTTTATATAAAATCATGGCTTCGGTGGAACAGATCGAAGAAATGAGGAGTAATTATGAGGCTGGAAATTACGGATATGGTCACGCAAAACAGGCACTTTTTGAACTGGTAAAGGAAAAATTCGCTGAACCTCGTGAGAAATACGAATATTATATCAATAATCTCGAAGAGATTGATAAAGCATTGGAAGTAGGCGCTGAAAAAGCCAGAAAGGTAGCCAATGAGGTTCTGAAAAAGGTTAGAGCGAAATCTGGTTATTAGATCACTTCGAACATTTTACCGGGCAAAGGTCTTATTGCGCCCTTCAGCTCCATATTTAGAAGCAGTGATGCTGTCCTAAAAGTAGGTAGATTACAATTGAGCGCTAAAAGATCAAGTTCGGTTTTCCCTCTAGTCTTTAGAAAGCTATAGAGTTTTCTCTCTTCCTCTTCAAGCTCAATAAATAATTGCTTTTGAACAGGCTCAGGTTTTTCTTCCAGATCCCAGTTTAGGATATAAGCCAGGTCTGCAGCAGATGTAAGAACATGAGCGTTTTGAGATTTTATAAGGTTGTTACATCCCAGGCTATATTTATCTGAAGGTCTGCCCGGAACTGCAAAAACTTCCCGATCATAAGAATTTGCGATATCTGCTGTAACCAGTGCCCCACCCTTTTCAGCACTTTCAATTACTATAGTAGCTTCGCTTAAGCCGGCGATAATACGGTTACGCTTCAAAAAATTATTTCTTTCAAAATCATCGGTACTCCAGAAGTCGGTAAAAAAACCTCCATTTTCCTCAATTTCACCCATATACTTTTTATGTGTTTTGGGGTAGACCTGGTTTAAACCATGCGCGAGACAGCCAATGGTTTGAAGACCATTCTTAACAGCTGCCTTCTGGGCACAAATGTCCACACCATAAGCAAAACCAGAAATAATAACCGGGTCTAAAATGGCAAGATCTTCAATAAGTTTATTACAAAATGAAATTCCATGGGTAGTAATCTTTCGGGTACCAACCACGCTAATGATCCTTTTTCGGTTAAGGTTTATATTCCCTCTGGAAAATAAAATAATGGGGCCATCAAGACAGTGCTTAAGTTTTTCAGGATAATCATCATCCTTAAAATAATGGACATTAATACGATTTGAATCTATAAACCTTAGCTCCTCCTCTGCTGCTTTCAGGTGACCGGAATTATTTAATTCCCGAATCCTGATCTTTCCAACTCCATCAATTTTCAGAAGGTTAGAACTTTTTTCTTTGAAGATCTCTTTTGGGCTTCCGAATTTTCTGATCAATTTTTTAGCGGTTGTATCTCCCAGATTTGGAACATGTTGCAAAGCCAGCGCATAAAGTAAGTCATCAAAATTCATCCACGTCAATTTGATTAAAATTACAGAAAAAAACATTTGTTAATAAAATTTCTTTAGGTAACTTTAACCCACTACCAATAACCTATATTTTTGCGACCAATGAATATTTCCAGCCACATACAGGATCTGCTTTACAGATACGAATGCGTAGTTTTGCCCGGTTTCGGAGCATTCCTTTCACAGAAACAGTCAGCATATATAGATGAGAATTCACAGGAGTTTTTTCCTCCGAACAAGATCATTTCATTCAACCGACAGTTGATCAAGAATGATGGTCTTCTGGCAAATTATATTGCCGAGGTTGAATCTGTAAAATATAATGTTGCAAATAATATGATCCAGGAATTCGTATTCGATCTGGAAAACTCTTTGCAGAATGATGCAAAAGCAGAATTGGCGAATATTGGTAAATTCTACCTGGACCAGGAAGACAAACTTCAGTTTGAACCATTTAGTGAGATCAATTTTCTCACCCAATCTTTTGGTCTGGCTTCTTATCAGGCTATACCCGTTCAACGTGAAGTTTATAAGAAACAGGTTGAAGAACTTGAGCAGAAAGCACCAATTTCTTTCACTCCTGCAAGAAGGAAACATTCTATTCTTAAATATGCTGCGATAGGTCTTATCGCTTTGGGTATTTCCAGTTTCGCCGGACTAAATATTTATAGCAGTCAGGTCTCAAAGCATAACATCGCCGAACAACAGGAAGCAGAAAGCCAGCTTCAGGAACAGATCCAGCAAGCTACTTTTGTGATCGACAATCCACTACCCGCAGTAACTTTCGAAGTTGAAAAGCAGTCTGGAAACTATCACATTGTTGCCGGTGCCTTCAGAGTCGAAGAAAATGCCCAGAAGAAAGTTGATGAGCTAAAAGAAGATGGGCATAAAGCAAGATTGATAGGTGCAAACAAATATGGTCTTCATCAGGTTGTTTACTCCAGTCATCAAACCCGTAGAGAGGCAATCAACAAGTTATACGAAGTTAAAAAGAGTAATGAAGCTGCCTGGTTGTTAGTACAGGAACTTTAATTTAATAGTTTGTTAACTGCGAAACCTCCTAAATCCTCCTTACTTTTGCAAAAAAATTGATATGGAGGCTAAACACCCTAGCGAATCACGTACTACTTTAACAGATCTTGTATTACCAAGCGAAACTAATCCCCTTAATAATCTTTTTGGAGGTGAATTACTTGCCCGCATGGATCGCGCAGCGAGTATTGCTGCAAGGAGGCATAGCCGTAGAATTGTAGTTACCGCTTCGGTAAATCATGTAGCTTTTAATAAAGCAATTCCTTTAGGAAGTGTTGTCACTGTGGAAGCAGCTGTTTCCAGAGCTTTTAAGAGCTCGATGGAGATATTCATAGATGTTTGGGTGGAAGACCGTGAAAGTGGTCGTAGAAGCAAGGCAAACGAAGCTATTTATACATTTGTTGCCGTTGATGAGACCGGAACTCCTATTCAGATTCCATCATTAGAGCCAGAGACCGATCTTGAAAAAGAACGTTTTGAGGCTGCACTAAGAAGGAAACAATTAAGTCTAGTCCTTGCAGGGAAGATGAAACCCGCAGAAGCGACTGAATTAAAAGCCCTTTTCGAAGAATAATTATCCTCCCGGATTTTGAAAGTTGAAACGAATACCTATTCCCAGGTTTAAAACGAAATGGTTATTGAAATAGGAATTCTTAGCTGCTGAGGTTTCGATACTGGAAAAATCATAGTCTATTCCGGTTTTAAGGAAAATGGCAAAAGTTTTGTCCATTCGATTTGCTACCTCTGCAGATAACCAGGCTTTTCCGCCATCCTCGCTGAATTTATCCTCAGGAGCTATATAAACATTCGAGGTCAATCCGATCCCTGCCTTGGTATGTAAGTTCCAATTCCTATTGAAGGCCTTGTAATATCCAAAATCAAGTCCCAGTAAATGGAAGGTTCCGCGATCTATATTTCCGGTTTTAGAAATATCTTCAGGAAAGGCCCTGTGCACTGCGAACCTAGCCCCCAGCGTAAACTCAGGTTTAAAGAACCAGTTAAAATCAATGGCGTATCCCGGGTCGAAATTATAGTTTGAGTAAACTGAATTACCAATATTTACGGGATAATAAAGCTCAACATTAAAAAATACGGTTTCAGGATCCTCAGAATATTGATTCTCAGGTTGCTCTTCTTCCTGGGCATTAATAAAACCGGTGAAAAGCAGGAGAATAAGAATCGGTTTAATATTCAAGCTCATAGGAATTATTTTCAGCACTCACTGTAATAGATGTTCTCTCGACTGGATCATCTCCCAGCAGGTAAGAAAATTCAAATTCTGATCCTTCTAGTATCGATAAATTGAGAGAAAGAGGATCACTATCGGGTCTATGTTCCCTTATCGATATAAAACCTGGACCACCTCCCTCATCTTCCACAAAACTTCCGTTCTCAAAAATAAAATTCTGAATGGGTCTTTGATAATCTAAAACATATTTTAGTGTATCACCTGTTCCCGAAACATTGCGAACATCTAATTGAAATTCGATTATTCCCGGGATTACGAAATCTCCCAATTCATAACTAAGAGAATGTTCTCCGGAAGGATCGTAAAAATATGCTGATGAATATTCCGGATCGTTTTCAATTTCTACTGGGTTTATGGCCAGAATAAGCCCATGTGAATCTGTATCTAAAGAGATAAAGTCAAAATTTCCATTTTCATCGGTGATTCCTCTTCCTAGGGTCTTATCTACATTTGTACTGAAATTACCCTCATAACTACCAGCTGAAAAAATATTAAGTCCTGAAATTGGCTCATTATCTAAGGAAGTGATGGATCCCTTTACCTCTATCCTTCGGTTTTCTTCGATCAAAACATTATCGCAGGAAAGCATAGGTAACAAGCAAAAAAAGAGAAGGATTCTTTTCATAGTGAGGCGTTCACAGATCCCTTTAAAAGTATGAAATTTACCCCAAAGTATGTCTTAAATAAATTACATTCTATAGATCCAGGAAGCCGGATCCATTTTTTGGTCGTTCTTATAAAGTAAGAAGTGTAAAGTGGTTTTCCCAGTAGTCCTGCTGGTTGCCACTTCTCCCAGTTCCTGTTCAGTAGTTACTTTTTGTCCTCTTTTCACATAAACCCTTTCCAGGTTGTTGTAAATTGTGATATAATCACCGTGTCTAACCATAACGGCCTGGTTCGCTCCCTTAACTGCCTGTACTTCACTAACGGTTCCGTTAAAAACAGCACGGGCTTTTCCACCTTTATCTGTGTCTATCCTAACGCCATTGTTATTCACCATAACAGATCTCACCACGGGGTGCGGCTGTTTACCAAACCTCATGGTTACTACGCCAGATTTAACAGGCCAGGGTAATTTCCCCTTATTATTATTAAAATCTGCAGCAAGTGCTTTCGCAGCAGGAGTAAGTTTGTAGGTGCTTCTCGAGGATGAACCACTTTCCTTATTAGCTTCAGCAATAGACTCACGGATCATTCTATCTATTGCACGGTCTATTTCATCGATCTCACTTTGCTTTTGCTTAATCTGCGAGGCAAATTGACCCTCACGCTGCCTGATGGTGGCCATTAGACTTTGCTGAGATTTCCTGTTCTTTTCAAGTTCAGCGCGGGTTTCACGGTTTTCAGCGATAAGTCGGTTTTTTTCCTCCTTTTGCTTTACCAGATTTGCGTTGAGCTCCTGTAATTTCTTCGTATTGGTCTTGATTTCATCTCCCTGCTGCTTCCGGTAATTCGTATACTGTTTCATATACTGAAGCCGCTTGTAGGCCTGCAAAAAGTTCTTTGAAGACAGAAGGAACATTACCCTGCTTTGCTGTGATTTACTCTTATATGATTTTTCTACCATCCTGGCATAATCATCCTTAAGCTCTTCGAGCTCCTTTCTTAATTTTCCAATTTTCTGGGTATTGGTATTTATCTCCCTGGTAAGAAGATTAGCCTGCTGATTGGTAAGTTTAATAAGATCTTCTGTGCTTTTGATCTGTTGATTAAGATCTTCTACCTGCCCCAATACAGATCTTTGTTTCTTTTGATTATTGATCCTTAGCTCGTTTATCCTGGTGATCTCATTTCGTAACTCGATCCTTCTTTTTTCAAGCTCCTGCCGGTTAGTCTGAGCATTTGATTGATTTAAACCAAGGAAGAAAACAAGTGAAAAAAATAGTATTCGGGGGTAATTTAATCCAATCATTTTAAGCTAATTTCATCATATCCTGTAGGGATGTCAAATGGGAAACTTACTTCTTCATTAAAACTAAGTGATCTGTAGGTAAGATCGATATTGGTGCTATTACTACCTTCATTGGCAACAATCCTTATGTTTTCAGGAAAAACGAGTCCACTCACTTCCTGATAGTCGTTATAAGTCACAGTTAAACCTCTGTTATCCTTATCCTGAACCAATTGCTGTGCTTCAGCTTTATAGCTAACTGTATTTAGAAGAAACATTTTTTTCATCAGCGTGGCATCATCCTTTACAAACTGGAATCCACGTGGTGATTGAGCAAAATCATATTCCTCATTACGAAGATCATATATCGCCTGGCCTATCAAAAGATTTTGCAATTTCTGAAAGTCCAAAGGAGTACCCAGAAATTCACTTACTAAACTGAAATCTCCCTGAAAGTAGGTTTGAGAGACTTTCTCATAATAGCTAACACTGGTTGGGGTGATATAGGCCTTAGCAACCGGAAACCCAAGTATACTGGCGCTCATCCAGATCGCCTTATCCTTTTCCATTCTGAAACTAAGATTCACAGATTGGGTCTTTTCTTCATCCTGGTAAACAGCACGTAATTTTCCCGCTACCGTATTAAATTTAGTTTCGGTAGAATAATGCTTTTCTATAACCGAAACTGCTTCGGCGTTTTTAGTAGCGATTTTTCCAGTCGATTTTCTACTTCCGCAGGAAATCACAAAAGTGGAAAGTAATATCAGGGCAACAATTTTCTTCAACATCAGTTTATCTCTTTTTTCAAATTTTCCGCCATGCGGCGATACTCATTAGCTTTATCTACATTATTCATACCATTATAACTAATGGCCAGCTGAGTATAAAAATCGAACTCCATTCTTTTGTCGTCTATCAGGTAATCCAGCCCATATTTCAGGCTCTCTTCTGCTGCTTCAAAATCATTAAGGTTATTCAAGGCTACCGCCTGAAACAGGTAAAGCATGGGCTGAGAAGGAAAACTCTCTAAAGCTTCCTCGCTAAGCTCCTTGGCCGATTCAAATTTCTTAAACTCCAGCTGAAGCAGCAAGGTATTTCTTATAAGTTCGAAATTTTCAGGATTTTCCTCCAATCCAAGCTCAAAAAATTGCAGGGCATCTTCGCGACTATCCTTCTTCAGGTAATACTTCCCTAATTGCTCATAAAGTTTTGGTGCATCTTCCCATTCGGTTAGCTGGCCGGCAACTTCAATAAGCTCTTCCTCATAACCGGGATTATTCTGAACGAAACTTAAAAAATCATTTAAAACCTTGAATTTCGATTCGGCATCGATTTCTTCGCTTTCAAAAACGATTTTCATGGAAGCCACTGAAGCCTCTGTATCACCCTTATTCAGATAAAACTTATATAGAGCCAGGTGGGCCAGTGAAGAGCCAGGATTAGTCTCTAATAGCTCCTGAGCCACTCTGAATGCTTCTTCATCTTCACCTTGCTCACTATATATATAAATCAGGTTAAGATAGTTTTGTTCTACATCTGGATTGGCCGAAATACTTTCTTCCAGATTATCTATTTGGGCACCGGTATTGTTTGTTCGAGCATAAACCTGACGCCGCAAGGAATTGCGATAGTTGCTTACACCCATATCTTCATCCAGCTCATCCAGCAATCTTAAAGCTGCCTCGTAGTCTTCGTTTAAAAAATAAAGGTTGGCAAGATCCTCTCTATAACCTTCGTCCAGGGGAATAAGTTTTTTCACCGTTGAAATGGCACCCTCATAATCCTCAGTCATTCCATAGGTTTGAAACAAATAAACCAGGATGGCAGGTTCCTCTGGTGCAAGTTCCTGGGCTCTTTTTAAATTCTCAATGGAGTTGTCAAATTTTTCCAGTTCCCGGGAGTTCTTACCGAATGCAAAATAAAGCACTGCTGTTTCTGAATCGTCGGCATAAGT
>CBDTXN010000040.1:0-16499 GCA_965364455.1 uncultured Flavobacteriaceae bacterium | reverse complement strand
AAGCCCGGTTGAAACCGGGCTTTTTTTATGGCTTTTGTGTTAATACTGAAGTCTATTAGTTGCCTGTTCGTAATTATTTAAATTATATTTACCATCCCTAAATCTAATGGCCGCTTGAAAAGGCGGTCAATTTAAGTTGAATAACCCTGATATGAGCCCTACTTCTTCCAGGAAACCAAAAATGGTTGGCCTGCTGGCAGGAATTTTCTTTTTTGCCCTGGGATTTTTTATGTTATGGCAGCGCTACCAGATACTTCTTGAAACCAGGGAGCGGGAAATGACCAGTATCATAGATGTGTTCGAGAAAAGTATAGACCAGTCTTTAAAATACAGTTATTCCGCAGCACTTTCCCTAGCCCTTCAAATTGATCAAGATGGAAAGGTCAGTGATTTTGAGAATATAGCTTCAGAACTGGTAGATGAAAATCCAAATATTGACGCCATCCAAACCGTTCCTGATGGAGTGATCACCCAGGTTTATCCCTACGAAGAAAATAAGGACGTCATAGGATACAATATTCTTAAAGATCCTACCCGTAACCTGGAAGCTTTTAAAGCAATACAAAGCCGAAAAATGTTTTTTGCCGGACCCTTAGATTTAAGGCAGGGTGGTTTGGCTATTATCGGAAGACTACCGGTTTTTATTGAAAATGACTTTTGGGGTTTTTCTGCTGTTCTTATCAAATTTGATAACCTCATAGATCAGTCCGGAATAGAACAGCTCGCCAGCGATAAATATAGATTTCAATTTTCTAAGAAAAACCCGGTAACTGGGAATGAAGAGTTCTTCCTGGGCGATATAGAGGACGTGAATAAGTCGCATTCAGAAGAAATATTGCTTCCAGATGGGGATTGGAGAATCTACATTATCCCGGCGGAACCATATCAACCATTTTATGCTGTGGTTCCCGTGGCGTTCCTTATACTTTTAATGTCTGTTGCTTTAGGATGGATCATTTATAATACCATGAAACAGCCGGCCATTTTAGCCGAAAAGGTTAAAAAGCAGGCAGGCGCACTGGCTATAAGTGAACTTCAGTTCAGGACTATTTTTAACCAGGCGGCGATTGGTATGGCACGAGTTGATTCTAATTCGGGTTTGATCCTGGAAACTAATAACAGGTTTCAGGAATTAGTTGGCTATAGCAATGCTGAATTGGTTAGCATGAATCATATTAGCCTTTCATATTCTGAAGACCAAAAAGAGAATATTCAGCTTATGAATAATCTTCGGAATAATAAGATCAGAGAGTATAATCTTAAAAAGAGACTGGTTAGAAAAGATGGAGAGATCATCTGTATCAAATTGAATGTTTCTGCTCTATGGTCTGAAGGTGAAAAGGCAACTTCACACATTGCTTTGGTGGAAGATATTTCTGCCAGGGTAAAGGCAGAAAAGGAGCGGGCCGAGAATGAGAAGCGTTTCAGGTCTCTGGTTGAAAACTCCAGTGAAGTTATTCTAATTATCGACTCTAATGGCTTTACAAGTTATTCCTCACCTTCTTTGGAGCGTATTACGGGTTATAAGGCGCTGCCTATTGCCGAGAATGAAATATTCTCTCTTATACATCCCGAAGATGCACCAAAACTGGTAAAGAAGTTTAAGGAGTCCAGGGAGAATCCTGGAATTCCCTTTTCCGGTATAAAAATGAGGTTGCAGACGAAGTGCGTTCAGTATATCTGGGTGGAAGCAACCATAACCAACCTAACCGAAGATAAAAGTATAGGTGGATATGTAGTAAACTTCAGAGATGTTACTGGCAAACAGGAAGCAGAGCGCAACCTGATTAAATCCTATGATTTTGTAATGGAGCAGAATAAGAGATTATTGAATTTTGCATATATCGTGTCTCATAATTTAAGATCTCATTCCAGTAATTTACAGTCTATCCTGGAGCTTTATGATATTGAGCGATGTAAGGAAGAGAAGGAACATTATATTTCTCTTCTTCATAATGTTTCCAGAAATTTGAATGAATCCTTGACCGATCTAAATGAGGTCGTGTCTATAAATAATAACCTGGATATTAATGTTGAAAATATTAATATCTCTGAATACCTGGAGAAGACACTTGAAGTTTTGCAACTGCAGATCAAAAAGAAGAATGCGGTAGTAAATAATAGATTACCTCATGATATGCAGGTTTCTTTCAACGCCTCGTATATGGAAAGTGTCTTACTTAACTTTCTAACCAACGCCTTAAGATATAGCCACCCAGATCGTGCCCCGGAAATAGGCGTGTTGGGTTATAAAGAAAAAGGTTCATGGGTTATGGAGATCGCCGATAATGGGATTGGTATTGACCTGGAAAAACATGGTGACAAGGTTTTT
This sequence comes from uncultured Flavobacteriaceae bacterium, assembly GCA_965364455.1. Lineage (GTDB taxonomy): Bacteria > Bacteroidota > Bacteroidia > Flavobacteriales > Flavobacteriaceae > Christiangramia. Next base: position 14,167 of record CBDTXN010000040.1, on the reverse strand, counting down.
GGGTTATATAAGACTTTTACTCAAAATTCAGACTCCAGAGGAATAGGTTTGTTCATTACCCGAAACCAGGTTAATGCCATGGGAGGGAAGGTATCTGTAGATAGTGAACCCGGAGTAGGAACCAACTTTAAAGTTTATTTTAAATGACTAAAAGTGTTTGGATAATAGATGATGATGAGATCTATCAGATGATCATTAAAAAACTGATTGAAAGATCAGAAGTTTTTGATGAAGCCTCTTATTATAAATGTGTTCTTGAGGTCTTTCAGAATCTCGAAAATTCTGTTACCTGTTTACCTGATGTTATACTGCTGGATATAAATATGCCTCAAATGGATGGCTGGCAATTTATGGAGAGACTTAGAGAGTTATATCCAGATCTCATTTTAAGGACTAAAATTTACATTGTTTCTTCTTCCATTGCGTATCCAGATAAAGAAAGAGCGGAAGAATATCCTGAAGTTTCAGGTTTTTTATCAAAACCTTTATCTGTAAAGGTTATAAAGAAAATAGGAGAGGCCTTAGAAAAACAAACCCGGCGTAGGGACCAGGAATAGATTATTGGCAGTTTAGAAATTTGAAATTTTCTAAGCTGCAGAAATTACATTATAGTGAACAAGTAAGGTTTGGTAAAAGAAAATACTTTTCTCATCCTTTTTTAAACAGGACTTTAGAAAACGTTCAATATTCTGGCATTCAAAAGTTATGCTAGTGTATTTTTTCTTACCCACCGGAAGCTTTAGATCTATAGTTTCAGCTTCATAATCTATAGTCACGTGCTTAGCGTCAAAATACTTCTTCACTATCGCACGATGCATCATCTGGAAATCTGTTTTTTCCTTATTCTCGTTTATGATGCTGTAGGATATGAGGTTTTTGACTTCGTCAATAATCTCGGGTGAAGTAATTCTTTTCATAGTTTTCTTTTTCGTCATTAATCTGTTGGCTAAATTACTATGAGTCAGGGTAAATGGTGTTAAAAAAATCGTAATACTTTTATTCTTAGTAAAGTTTTAACTTCAGATCGATTTAAAAAAATGACCGAACATTTTACAGGTCTACAGAAATTGCAGAATGCATGATACGCATGCGTTCATCGAGGATGGAGAGATTAAAAAAACTGATTCCCTTTTGTTTTGATGAACCTGATGCATGGTGAATGTGTCCAAAAAAATGACAGGTAGGTTGAACAACCTGTAAAACCTTTGTTAATTCTTCGCAACCAAGCTTAACTCCGCTGCCTATTTCATCCAGAATTCCATAAGGGGGAGTATGGGTTATTAAGACATCAGTATTTTTTGGGATAAGGTTCCAGTGTTCTCTTATGGGTTTTCCTCTTTCGCGATTAAATGCCCAGTTGTCCATTCCGGGTGTAACCGGTGATCCCCAGAATTGAAGTCCTTTTATTTCTATTCCCTCATCGATTAGAATATGTATGTCTTCCGGAACAGCTTCCAGGTTTTCTGGTTTTTCGAAATAGAAATCATGATTCCCCGGTACCAGGATCTTATGTTTGTGAGGTTGTGAAGCCATCCATTCCAGGAAATCCCTGGTCTCTTTTTTTGTACCGGCATCTGTACAGTCTCCGGCGTGTATAAGAATGTCTCCCTCCGGAATTGGAATGTCGTGATGTTTATTATGGGTGTCTGCCAGGCATATTAGCCTCATGTATTTGGTTTGAAATAGATTGTCAAATTAAATAAAAAAATCCGTTGAAGTTATCAACGGATCTTTGAAGCAATTTTTTTACTGGTATTATTCTTCTTTTTCATCTGCCTGAATTTCCAATAAGGCTTTATCTGTTGGTAATATCTTATTGATTGTCTTAAGCATTCCAAAAGCAATGATCGCTGCCGTAACTGCGAAAAACAGGAATTTGATTAGTAAACTTTCACTAATCACTAAACTGTAAAAACCAAGGAAGACTTCGGTGATTACAAACAATATCTTTATTCCTACTTTTAAAATCATTTTTTGCTTTTGAATCTGTGCCAAATATACTATCCAAAACCGGACCAGAATATTAGTGGATACAGTTTGACAGAAATTTAACTATGTGAACTTCTCTCTTACAATATTTTAAGTTAAAAAATCTTAAACCAGCCGGGGAGAACTTTACGAAATTGTAAATTGGATCTTATAAATTTCCTTCAAACTTGAAAAAAACTACTAAGCTACCCGTTATAATCCTTGTGGTAATTGGTGTTCTGGCCATTGCTCTGATCTTTACAAATAACTTTTTGGAAAAAAAGATCACCAAAGCGCTAGAGGAAAACCTCGAAAAAACTAATACCGTATATGAAAAGGTGGATGTAAATCTCCTGAGTCGAAAGGCTGAAATTATTAATCCGTTTGTACAGATTAAAGGAAAGACACTAAAGGTTGATGCTATTAGTTTGAGTAATATTCACCTCTGGAATTATATAGTGAATAAGGACATAATAATTGGAGATCTGGAGATCTCAAAACCTGTGGTTAAATTCTATGATTTTGAGAAAGAGAAAAAGGATTCAACTAATTCTGAAACTTCAGGCAGATCTTCAAAATTCAAAAATAAGATTCTCATCAAAAGGGTGAAGGTTGAGCAGGGTAGTTTTCAGATCTTTGAAGAAGATAGTACAGAGTACCGTTTGTTTGCTAAAATAAATTCCATAGATATGGAACAGGTGCGAATTAATTCTAAAACGCTAAAGGAATCCATTCCGTTTAATTATGACCTGATCCTGTTGAATGCCGACAGTCTTTTCTATGATCTTGACAAACAACATGAGCTTTCCCTTGGTGACCTGGTCATTGATAATAATAAAGTAAATATTACCGATTTCAGGATCATCCCTAAATATTCGAGGTCTGAACATCAGAAAACTATAAGTGTTGAAAAAGACCGTTACGAATTGTCTATAGACTCTATCCTTATGAATGATCTTAACTGGACCGTTCAAAATGATTCTTTGAAAATTGAAAATCCTCTAACCGAGATCAAAACTGTCGATTTCAGAATTTATCGCAGTAAACTACCTCCAGAAGATACTGGTTTTAAACCGATGTATAGTGAATTGATAAGGAAGATGCCTATTCTATTGAATTTGGACAGTATCCGAATTTCAGATTCCTATATTAAATATGAGGAAAAGGTGAAGGCAGACCGGGAACCGGGCATGTTAGAGTTTTCAGACCTTAATTTGGGGATCAAAAATTTTACCAATATTGATCTCAATCGAAAGGACTTTCCTGAAACACAGGTCAAGGTAAATGCAGATTTTATGAAAACCTCTCCTTTAAGCATAGACTGGGTATTCGATATTAGCGATCCTTCAGACAGGTTTCAGATTTCGGGTAGCCTGGGTAGACTTGCGGCTAGTGAAATGAACAAGTTCCTTACAGCCGGGCTTAATGTTGAAGCTAGTGGTGAGATCCTGGATATGTATTTCAATTTCTACGGAAATGGAACAAAGGCCCAGGGCGAAATGAGGTTGGAATATAAAGATTTCAAAGTTGAAGTTCTCAGAAAAGATGGTGAAAGAAAGAATAAGGTTTTTTCAGCACTTGCGAATCTTATCGTAAGAAATAAAGCCCAGAATAATAAGGCGAATTATAAGGATATAAGTTATCAAAGGGATACCACCAGGTCTTTCTGGAATTATCTCTGGAATTTAATTAAGAACGGAGCCTTGAAATCATTTCTTTAGATCTTGAAAGTGATCACGGGTCTGTTAGAATGGTTTACAAGATCTTCGCTAATACTACCATTAAAAAAGTGAGCTATTCCTTTTCGGCCGTGCGTTCCTATACCTATTAACCCGGCATCCATTTTCTTGGCAAAATTCAGGATACCCTGTTCCACGCTAATATCATTAAATATATGCACCTTATATCTATTGGGATCTAGTCCTTTCGTGAATTCTTTCAATCTTGAATGTGCCTCTTCACTGGTTAAAAAGTCGTTAGGCGTATTCACAAATAAAAGATGAAGGGTGGCATTGAGTGAATCTGCAAACTTTACGGCTTTAGTCAGAATCTCCTGTTGTGACTGGCTGGCATCGGTAGCGAAAATAAAATTACTTATCTGAAAATCTGGAATTTCATTCTTGATGACTAACACGGGAATATTGGAGTGCCTTACAACCTTTTCGGTATTGGAACCAATGAACATTTCTTTAAAGCCACTGGCACCGTGTGATCCCATCACGATAATATCGCATTTCTTTTCTATGCCAATTTCCATAATACCGTCAAAAGCACGATGGAATTCTACCGTTTCATAAACTTTGATCCCTTCCAGGTAAGGCTCCTTCATGATCTTATTAAACCGCTGGTGAGCGAGTTTCATAAAGAATATAGCCTCTGGCATGTTCTGGCTGCTGCCTCCTACAGGATCAATTAACTGAAGTGGTAGCTCCAGCATGTGTAGCAGGTATATTTCTCCATCAAATTTTCTTGCAAGTTGAGCGGCTACTTTTAAAGCCTTTTCAGCCTGATCGCTGAAATCGGTAGGAACTAAAATGTTTTTCATGACTGAAGTTAATTGCTTGTAAATAAACACCTTATTAAAATTACAAAGAAAATTTTATCTGGTCTTATATATTCAGGTTTTTTAGTTGGTTAGGTTTTCGGACATAATATTGAAATTATACCATAATTTTCCCTGTCTCTCATTTCATTTATAATCACGTTTTTATACTTGGAAAATATTGCTATATTTGCAGCGTTGAAACTAAAAAAAGTACAGCGAGGGGACAGAAGTCCCCTCTTTTTATAAACATATGCTGAAGGAGAAGGTAGAAAAGTTAGCAGAGAAGGCATTCGAAGAAAATAATTCCTTATTTTTAATCAGCCTTGATGTAAACTCCGCCAACCATATAAAGATAGTGTTGGACGGGGATAAGGGAGTTTCAGTAAATGACTGTATCACGGTGAGTCGTGCGATAGAGCACAATCTGGACAGAGATGAGGAAGACTTTTCTCTGGAGGTTACTTCGGCCGGGGTTTCTGAACCTCTCTTGATGCCGAGACAATTCAAGAAGAATTTAGGTCGCAGGTTAAAGGTGAAGACAGAGAATGAAAAATTCGAAGGTGAGCTGGTGTCTGCAGACGATAATGAAATAAAGCTTTCATGGAAAGCAAGAGAACCGAAGCCCGTTGGTAAAGGTAAGGTGACAGTTCAGAAGGAGGCGGTATTGCCATATTCTGATATTTTGGAAGCGAAAGTTAAAATAACATTTTAATCACAAATTGATATGGAAAATATCGCGTTGATTGAGTCATTCTCAGAGTTTAAAGACGATAAACTTATAGATCGTGTAACGCTAATGGCGATCTTAGAGGATGTTTTTAGAAATGCTTTAAAGAAAAAGTATGGAGAAGACGATAATTTTGATATTATTGTAAACCCTGATAAAGGGGATCTTGAGATCTGGAGAAACCGAATTGTGGTTGCCGATGGTGAAGTTGAAGATTCTAACAGGGAAATTTCTCTTACTCAGGCTAGAAAGATCGAGCCCGATTTTGAAGTTGGGGAAGATGTTTCAGAAGAAGTGAAGCTGGTAGATCTTGGAAGAAGAGCGATTTTGGCATTGCGTCAAAACCTTATTTCTAAGATCCATGAGCATGACAATACGAATATTTACAAGCAGTTTAAAGATCTTGAAGGAGAGATTTATACTGCCGAAGTTCATCATATAAGGCACAGAGCCATTATTCTTCTTGATGATGAAGGAAATGAAATAGTGCTTCCTAAAGACCGTCAGATTCCTTCAGATTTCTTCCGCAAAGGAGAAAATGTAAGGGGAATTATAGAAAGCGTCGAATTAAAAGGTAACAAGCCAACTATTATAATGTCCAGAACCGCTCCAGGTTTCCTTGAGAAGTTATTCGAACAGGAGATACCAGAGGTGTTTGATGGTTTAATTACTATTAAGAAAGTTGTGCGTGTTCCTGGTGAAAAAGCGAAAGTTGCGGTAGATTCTTACGACGATAGGATAGATCCTGTTGGAGCTTGTGTAGGAATGAAAGGTTCCAGAATTCACAGTATTGTACGTGAATTGGGGAATGAGAATATAGATGTGATCAATTTCACCAATAATGAGCAGTTATTTATCACCAGAGCATTGAGCCCGGCGAAAATAACTTCCATCAAAATGGACGAAGAAGCTAAAACTGCTGAGGTGATGCTGAAGCCGGAAGAAGTTTCTAAGGCAATTGGTAGAGGTGGGCATAATATTAGATTAGCTGGTCAGTTAACCGGTTATGAAATAGACGTTTACCGTGAAGGTGTTGAGGAAGATGTTGAATTAAAAGAATTTACAGACGAAATCGAAGATTGGGTGATCGCCGAATTTTCAAAAATTGGTCTGGATACAGCGAAAGCTGTTTTAGAGCAGGATGTAGATGATCTTGTTCGTCGTACAGATCTGGAGGAAGAGACCATTAAAGATGTAATGGCCGTGCTTCGTTCAGAATTTGAAGAATAATATTTTAGAGTACAGAATACAATTAAAGAGAGTAATTTAGAGGGCAATTTATGGCAGAAGCGAAAACAACGCGATTAAATAAAGTTCTACGTGAGTTCAATATCTCGTTAGACAGGGCTGTGGAATTTCTTAATTCCAAAGGCTACGAGATAGACGCACGTCCAACTACCAAGATCTCGGGAGAAATCTACGAGGTGCTTTCTGACGAGTTCGAAACCGACAAGAGTAAGAAGAGGGCTTCTAAAGAAGTCGGTGAAGAGCGTAAGAAAGAGAAGGAAGAGCTGCGCAAGGAGATCGAAGAGAAGCGCAAGGCTGAAGAAGAGGAGAAGAAGGAGAAGGAAGATGCTATCTCAGCCAGGGCAAAACTTGAAGGTCCTAAAACCGTTGGTAAAATAGATCTGGATAAAAAGCCAGGCGAAAAACCAAAGGAAGAAGAAACAGCCGCCCCTAAAGAAGAAGCTAAGGAAACTCCAGCTGAAGAACCTGTCCAAGAAGCTGAAGAGACCAAGCAACCTGAAAAGCCTGCTGCTAAAGCTGAAGAGAAAAAGCCTGAGCAGAAGACTGAAACCCCTCAAGCCAAAAAAGAGGAGCCTAAGAAAGAGGAATCTAAAAAGGAAACTCCTGAAGCTCCTAAAGAAGAGGAAGCTAAAGAAGAAGAGTCCAGTACTATAGAGACTAAATATACTAAGCTTAGTGGTCCTAACTTCACTGGTAAAAAGATCGATCTTTCCCAATTCAAAAAGCCTGTTAAGAAAAAGGATGAGAAGAAGGATGATAAAAAAGACGATAAAGACAAGCGTAAGAAGCGCCGTCGCCGCATCAGTAAAGATGTGAAAGGTGGAGGTGGTAACCAGCGTGGTGGAGCCAATAAAGGCGGAAAAAGAAGAAGTAAACCTATTACTAAAGAGGAGCCTACCGAGGAAGAAGTACAAAAACAAGTGCGTGAAACACTTGAAAAACTTCAGGGGAAATCTTCTAAAGGTAAGGGTGCGAAATATAGAAGAGAGAAAAGAGATCAACACCGTCAAAGATCTGAGCAGGATCTTGCACAGCAAGAGTCAGACGAAAAGATCTTAAAGGTAACAGAATTCGTTACCGTGAGTGAGGTTGCAACCATGATGGATGTTTCTGTAACTCAGGTGATCTCTGCATGTATGTCTCTTGGAATGATGGTAACCATGAATCAGCGTTTAGATGCTGAAACTCTAAGCATAGTTGCTGAAGAGTTTGGTTACGAAGTTGAATTCACTACTGCAGACGTTGAAGAAACTGTAGAGGAAGTTGAGGAGAATCCTGAAGATCTTGAGCCAAGAGCTCCGATAGTAACTGTAATGGGTCACGTTGACCACGGTAAAACATCTTTACTGGATTATGTTCGTAAAGAGAATGTGATCGCAGGTGAAAGTGGTGGAATTACACAGCATATTGGTGCTTATGGAGTGAAGCTTGAAGGTGGGCAAAAAATTGCCTTCCTTGATACTCCGGGTCACGAAGCCTTTACGGCGATGCGTGCTCGTGGTGCCCAGGTGACAGATATTGCAATTATCGTAATTGCTGCAGATGATGATGTAATGCCTCAGACAAAAGAGGCGATCTCTCACGCCCAGGCGGCGGGAGTTCCAATCATCTTCGCTATTAACAAATCTGATCTTCCTACAGCGAATCCTGAAAAGATTAAAGAGAAACTTGCTTCCATGGATCTTCTTGTTGAAGACTGGGGTGGTAAGATTCAATCTCATGATATTTCTGCTAAAACAGGAACTGGTGTAAAAGAACTACTTGAAAAAGTACTTCTTGAGGCTGAGATCCTGGAATTGCAGGCTAATCCTAATAAACTTGCTAAAGGTACAGTTGTAGAGGCCTTCCTTGATAAAGGACGTGGTTATGTGGCAACGATACTTGTACAGGCAGGTACGCTTAAAGTCGGAGATTATGTGCTGGCAGGTCGTCATAGTGGTAAGGTAAAAGCTATGCACGATGAGCGTGGAAATGAAGTTAAAGAAGCTGGTCCTTCTACTCCGGTATCAATCTTAGGTCTTGATGGTGCGCCACAAGCCGGTGATACCTTTAAGGTGATGGAAGATGAGCGTGAAGCTAAAGATATCGCTTCAAGACGTACTCAGTTACAACGTGAGCAGAATGTTAGAACTCAGCGTCACATTACGCTTGACGAAATTGGTAGACGTATCGCACTTGGAGACTTTAAAGAGCTTAACATTATCCTGAAAGGTGATGTGGATGGTTCTGTTGAAGCTCTTACAGATAGTTTCCAGAAACTTTCTACGGAAGAGATACAGGTGAATATTATACATAAAGGAGTTGGTGCTATTACTGAAAGTGATGTGTTGCTTGCTTCTGCATCTGATGCGGTTATTATTGGGTTCAACGTTCGTCCTGCAGGAAATGCAAGAATGGTTGCGGATAAGGAAGAAATTGATATCAGGACTTACTCGATCATCTATGATGCGATCAATGATCTTAAAGATGCGATGGAAGGAATGTTGTCTCCAGAGCTTAAAGAAGAGATCACAGGTACCGCTGAAATTAGAGAGACATTCAAGATCTCTAAGATCGGAACCATTGCAGGTTGTATGGTGACTTCAGGAACTATTTACAGAAGTGCCGGAGTGAGATTAATTAGAGATGGTGTAGTTGTGTATACTGGTGAGCTAGCTTCCCTGAAACGTTTCAAAGACGATGTTAAAGAAGTGAAGAAAGGTTACGACTGTGGTATGCAGGTTAAGAACTATAATGATATTAGAGAAGGGGATGTGATAGAAGCCTTTAGAGAGGTAGAGGTTAAGAAAACCCTGAAATAATAAAAGACACTATTGTCAAATAAAAAAAGCGACTGAGAAATCAGTCGCTTTTTTTATTTGATGTTTTTTGATTTTATTTCCTTTGCGGCTTTGGAATAAAAGCTGCCGGAAAGTTTTCCTTTATCTTAAGTAACGCCCTGTCTGCTTCCAATCGGTTTCTGAAGTTACCTACCCATACTTTATAATTAGGAGCTTCATAAGTGATCTGTGAGCTGTAGGAGTAAAGATCCCTGTATTTTTGGATCACCTCATTGGCCTCACCGTTATCACCGTAGAATAATTGAATGACATAACGATCACGGATCTCATTATTCTTGTTCATTTCGGTTTTAACCTCCATCAACTTCTCTATTTTACTGTTTTGTTGAATGTTTACGTTCCCCTCCTGGGCAGTGATTTCCTGCTGAGAGAAAAAAAGAAAAGCTCCGAAAGTGAATAGAAGTAAGGATTTTGGTTTTCTCATAGTATTTTGGCTTTTTGACAAATGTAAAATTAAATAACTTAAACAGGTTATAATTTATTATTTAGAACTAATATAAATTAACCATTAACACTTCTGTAAGATTCCTAAAATCGTCTGTATGTATTACTTTTGTGCACGAATTTAAAGGTACCTTTTTAGGTTTTTAGCCCTAAAATACTGAGTGTAAAAACCGTACCAAAGTTTAGACGTTAATCGAACTTATAATATGAAAAAGGTGATTTTCCGCCATTCAACTTCGCGACAACTACTATTAAGCGTAGCATTTTTATTTACATTCACCCTATCAGGGTTTTCGCAAGCTCAGGCGACGCAAGACACTACTGCTCAGGCCGAGGCCGGGCAGGAGGAAGCTGCATCTGGAACAGATGCGGGTGCATCGAGTTTAGGTGATCCGGCGGCAGGTAAAGAATTATTCAATTCTTTGTGTGCTGCATGTCATAAGCCTTACTCGAACTCAATTGGTCCTGCTTTGCATGGAGTGACTGACAGGCGTGACATGGATTGGATCCATGAGTGGATTAAGAATTCTGCGGCATTAATTGCCAGTGGTGATGCTGAGGCAAACGCGATCTATGAGGAATGGAATCAAACAGCAATGCCTGCTTTTCCTCAGTTAAGTGATGGTGATATCGATAATATTCTGGCTTATGTTGAGCAACCTAAGCCTGAGCCGCAAGCTGCTGCCGGTGCGGCTGGTGGAGAGGCCGGGGCAACCGGAGGATCTGGTGGGGTTTCTACAGATGTGATCCTTGGGATCCTTGTTTTTGTGTTGGCTATGATTCTTTAGGTTTTATTCCTGGTTAATAAAACACTTAGGAATTTTGCTGATGCTTCAGGGATAGTTATTCCTGAAAAGCCAAAAAGAAAGCCAATTTACCAGGCATTTGTTGAAAACCAATTCCTTGTATTGGTGAGTTCAATATTTGTTCTTCTTGCTGTAGGTTATTTTGCTTACGGGTGGATGATGCAGGTTGGTGTTGATAAAGGTTACCAGCCAATTCAACCGATTCATTATTCTCACAGAATTCACGCTGGAGACAACCAGATCGAGTGTAAATACTGTCACTCTTCTGCAAGAACATCTAAGCATTCAGGGATACCTTCGCTTAATGTTTGTATGAACTGTCATAAAGCAATTGCTGAAGTTGCTCCTGAAACAGCTACAGAAGAATATTCAAAAGAATTTTACGATAAAGAGATCGCGAAGTTATATGATGCGACTGGATGGGATCCTGCGACCAGGACTTATTCAGGAGAAGAGAAGCCAGTGAAATGGGTTCGAATTCATAATCTTCCAGATTTTGCATACTTTAACCACTCTCAGCACGTAACGGTGGCAGGGATCGAATGTCAGAAATGTCATGGTCCTATTGAAGAGATGGAAATTGTATATCAAAATGCTCCTTTAACCATGGGATGGTGTATTAACTGTCACCGTGAAACAAATATCAGGATCGAGGGTAATGAATATTACGAAAAGATCCACGAGGAGTTATCTAAAAAATATGGTGTAGAAGAGCTTACTGCTGCTCAAATGGGCGGATTAGAATGCGGTAAGTGTCACTATTAAAATCCTGAAATTCAGGTATAATTTAAGAAGCTAATATCTAGATATAATATGTCATCAAACAAGAAATACTGGAAAAGTGTTGAAGAGCTAAATGAAAACAGCTCTGTTGTTGAGACGCTCCAACAAAAGGAATTTGCTGAGGAGATCCCGGTAGAGGACTTCCTTGGGGATAAAGAGAATCTTGGAGATTCTAAAACTTCAAGAAGAGACTTCCTTAAGTATGTTGGATTCAGTACAGCAGCGGCATCACTGGCTGCCTGCGAGGGCCCGGTGGTAAAATCTATTCCTTATGTAGTGCAGCCGGAAAGGATCGTTCCTGGGGTTGCAAATTACTATGCCTCTACTATTGCTGATGGTTTCGACTTCGCAAGTGTCTTAGTGAAAACTCGTGAGGGTCGTCCAATTAAAATTGAAAATAATGATCTGTCGAAGTTCAAGGGTGGTGTAAACGCTCGTGTGAATGCTTCGGTACTTTCATTGTATGATACGAAAAGGGTGAAACGCCCAATGATCGAAGGAAGGAATGTTTCCTGGGAAGAATTTGACCGTGAGGTTTCTTCTGCACTTAATAATACAAGTGGAGAAATTGTTCTTCTTACCCAGACATTTGCAAGTCCTTCGACTTCAAAACTTATTCAGGAGTTCTCTTCAAAATATGGAAATGTACGTCACGTAGTGTATGATACAGTTTCTGAAGATGCAGCTCTTAATGCATTCCAGTCTAAATATGGAAGACGAGCATTGCCAAACTACGATTTCTCTAAAGTAGAGACTGTTGTTGGTGTGGGTGCAGATTTCCTTGCAGACTGGCATGGAGGTGGATTTGATGCTGCTTTTGCAAAGACAAGAATTCCTGAAAATGGAAAAATGTCCCGTCATATCCAGTTCGAATCCAATATGTCTCTTACCGGAGCGAACGCAGATAAGCGTGTTCCATTGAAACCATCTCAGCAAAAAGCAGTAATGTCTGCTTTAAGAGGATATGTGGTTGGTGGATCTTCTACAAGTGATCTTCCTGCAAATGTTGATGATGCAGTTGTTAAGGCAGCAAGTCAATTAAGGAAATCTCGTGGTGGTTCTGTTGTTGTTTGTGGTATTCCAGATCAGGAAGCTCAAACATGGGCGCTGGAGATCAACGAAGCTCTTGGTAGCCGAGTGATGGATACTTCAAATGCTAGAGTTATCCGTCAGGGTAATGCTAGTGAAGTTGCTCAGTTGGTTGTCGATATGAATAGCGGTAGTGTCGGTGCTCTTTTGATTGCCGGACTAAATCCTGCTCATACTTTGCCTAACAGAGATGAGTTCATTGAAGGTCTTAAGCAGGTTGAAACTGTTGTGGATTTCGCTACAAGAACCGATGAGACTTCAAAATTAAGTAAATACGTAGCTGCTACTCCGCATTACCTGGAGAGCTGGGGAGATATTCAGTTTTCTGAAAAATCTTTCAGCTTAATGCAGCCAACCATAAGACCGTTGTTTGATACAAGACAATTTCAGGATACCATTCTAAAATGGTCTGGAAACAATGCTTCTTATTACGAATATATCAAAGAGACCTGGTCTGGCGGGTTAGGTGACAGAAACTGGAGCGAGGTACTTCATGATGGAGTGTTCGAAGCTACTTCTCCTGTTGCACTGCCGGCTTCAACTAATTCAGGATCTTCTTCAGTATCATTCAATATGGATGAAATGGAAGGTGAAGGTTTTGAATTAACTCTTTATACAAATACTGCGATCGGTGATGGTCAGCAGGCTAATAACCCATGGTTACAGGAATTACCAGATCCTCTTTCAAGAGCGAGTTGGGATAACTATGTAACTATTTCTAAAGCTGATGCTGAAGAACTTGGGTTGGAAAATGAAAATGTTGCCAATGGCGGGCTTAACGGAAGTTATGTGAATCTTAGTGTTGGTGATACTGTAGTTCAGAATGTACCGGTTTATATCATGCCTGGTCAGGCGAAAGGATCTGTTGGTCTTGCGCTTGGTTATGGTAGAAAGGCTGGTGTGCAGGAAGAAATGCAAACTGGAGTAAATGCCTATCCACTGTATAAGAACTTCAGTTCAGTACAGAAAGTGAAAATTGAGAAGGCAGCTGGAATGCATGAATTCGCATGTGTTCAGCTTCATAATACCTTAATGGGTAGAGGTGATATTATCAAGGAAACAAGCCTTGAAATATTCAATACTAAAGACGCTCATGTTTGGAATCATGTTCCTGAGGTTTCTTTAGATCACCAGGAAACTCCTGTAACTTCTCCAGATGTTGATATCTGGGAAAGCTTTGACAGGTCTACCGGGCCTCACTTTAACTTAAGTATAGATCTTAATGCCTGTACTGGTTGTGGTGCCTGTGTGATTGCATGTCATTCTGAAAATAACGTTCCTGTTGTTGGTAGAGAAGAAGTTAGAAAATCTAGAGATATGCACTGGTTGCGTATTGACCGTTATTTCTCTTCTGAAGACTCGTTTACCAATGACCTTGAGAAAAAAGAAAATATTGGAGGTTTAGGTAGTTCACTTTCTGAATTTGGAGAGCTTGAGCAGCCGGCTGATAATCCTCAGGTTGTATTCCAGCCTGTAATGTGTCAGCATTGTAACCATGCTCCTTGTGAGACTGTTTGTCCTGTTGCGGCAACTTCACATGGTAGACAAGGTCAAAATCAAATGGCTTATAACAGATGTGTAGGTACAAGATATTGTGCAAACAACTGTCCTTATAAAGTGCGTAGATTTAACTGGTTCTTGTATAATAACAATGACGAGTTCGATTTCCATATGAACAATGATTTGGGTAAAATGGTATTGAACCCAGATGTAAACG
>CBDTXN010000039.1:0-16567 GCA_965364455.1 uncultured Flavobacteriaceae bacterium | reverse complement strand
ATCTCAAGTTTTAACTTTTCCATGTGCCTGGGATTGTGGTACCGGGAACGGCCAGGTTGCCGGGCCCCTTGACGCCTTTTTCAAAAGTGTAGAGGCTACAGATATTAGTGAAAATCAACTCAGGAATGCGATCATTAAGGAAAATATCAACTATTCACTTCAGCCCGCAGAAAAAACTAATTTTCAAGCCAATATTTTCGATCTGGTTATAAGTGCACAGGCCGTTCACTGGTTCAATTTTACTGATTTTTTCCAGGAGGTTAAACGCTGCCTGAAACCTGATGGAATTATCGTATTAATGGGTTATGGTCTTTTCAGGAGTAATAATGAAACCAATGCGGTAATTCAGGAATTTTATCAGGATATTATTGGTCCTTACTGGGATGAGGAAAGAAAATACCTGGAGGAAGAATATAAAACCATCCCATTTCCATTTAATAAAATTAAAGTTCCGGAATTTCAGCAATCCTATAACTGGAGTATTGAGCATTTACTGGGGTATTTAAGGACCTGGTCTGCCGTTAAGCATTTCCAGAAAAGCGAAAAAAAGGATCCTGTTTCTCTAATTGAATCTGATCTTCGAAAAGCCTTTGGTGAACAGAACGAAATAACCTTTCCTATTTTTATGAGAATGGGGAAAAACCTGTGATTCTGATCAAATTTTCTACAGTTTTTTAACCTCTGAAGTTCAGTAACGTACCTATGCTGTTTTTAATTCTGGTGGCATGAAATATGCTTAATGCTGAAGCGTTAATCAAGTTGACCTAAATTGAAAATAATTATGAGACGAATATTCTTCGTTATAGCGGCTACGTTATTTAGCCTAAATAGTATAAATGCCCAGATCTACGCCGATAATCAGAATGCTTCGGTAACCGAGCAGGTTTTAAAGGAATTGAACCGGGAACGCTCATTACTGAGCCAGAACCTTGAGTTCAGGATCAAAGAGATCGACTCCAAGATCACCAATTTAGATGAAAGTATTAAGAATACTAATTCTGCTTCAGAGAAAGTAGAAAAGCTTCTGGAACGGGTAAAATTCCTTGAAGAAAGACAGGAGGAAATAGATAAGAACACAGTAAGTGTTTACAAGTATAACTATAGCTCAGCTGTGCTCAACCTTGCTTCAATGGAAAGAGAGATCAAACCTCTAAACCTTTTTAATACCTCCCGGGAGTTCTATTCTACACTGGATGCTGTAGGGAATCCTATGAATTATGAAGGCTACCAGGAATGGTTTGGCGAATTCAAAAATTATATTGCTGAAGAAAAAGAAGATGATGCACGTCTACAGGCTTTAAACCATATGCTGCAGGTAACCGGTGATTTGGCTAAAGGAACTCCATTTACCGGAATGTTTGCCGGTAGTTTGTTTGATGGTATTAGCAGTTTTATTGGATCCTTGAACAGGAGGGACAAAGAATTGAAGGAGCAAAGCATGGAAATGTTGAAACTTACTACTTCCATTGCGCAATTTACTCATGACAAAGACCTTATTGAAACAGAATGGGAAGCTATTACCAAAAGTCTTAACGAACTTAAAGAGCTTCAAAATAAAGCAATGGAGGATAATCTTGTTGAAATTCTTGATATAAAACAGAGAGACTTCAACGAGAATTTCACTAATGAGACAGATGCCAAAAAAAGAACTCAATACATTCTTGATATTTCCAAGATCGCGGAAAATAAGATCGTTGAAGAACGTAAGAGCAATCCTGAAAACTGGAAACAAGAGTACCATGATCAGATGCTCGTAGTTCAAAATCTTAAGATAAGGTTCGGAATGCTGACCTTTAGGATTCTTGAAAACCTCGAGAAGTATGAAAAACTCATCGAGAAATATCAAAATGACCCTTACCTGAAAGATGAAATGAAAAACCTGAAACTAAAACTGGATATGGTAAGAAATAGCTTCGAGTCTACTTTTAACCCACAGGAATATATCAAGGCATCTAATGAAATGTATATCGTAGAGTAAGATCAATCTTTGTCATAGTGATGTAAGATCTCTTTAATCCCACGAAGAGGAATAATGATCCATTCAGGTCGATTATCTATTTCGTAATTGAGTTCTGTTAAAGCTTTTTCGAGTAAAAATGTATGCATGAGGATTTTAAAATCCTCATGTTTTTTTGGTACATAATCCTTTTTACCTGCTTTATCAAAATATCCTTTAATATACAGCCGGCTTATATAATAATGCCAGGTTTCAGCCCATTCCTCCAGGTTTCCTTCCTTTCGTTGCTGTTCATATTCCGGAGAAAGGATATTGCTATAAGCGGCGTAATGTAATGATCTTATCATGGCGGCGAGATCTCTCATGGCAGATCTTCTGATCCTCCTTTCACTAAAAGATTTGGATGGATCTCCCTCAAAGCTATTCATAATATATTCACGACCGGTCCACAGGATCTGTCTTAAATGATAATCACCATGAGTCCTTATTTTCATTACCGGGATCTTATGGTCGTAAATATCCCTGAAACAGCTTAGGATCTCATTTTTTAGACCGATTACTTCACGAGCTTGTTTTGCGGTATCTTCGGGCAGTTCCTTTATCTTAGATTTGAGTTTTTCAAGGCTGGTTCTGGTTAAGGTCTGAAGGCCGGAATAAAGTGATCTTTGGTAGTGCAAAGAAGATTCTTCCTTATCGAAATCCTTATCTGAAGAATGCTGAGAAAGTGAATCGTGTAACTCTGCTGTGAATTCACCCAGCTGATAGATCCTTTCCGGTAATATGATACCTGTTAATTCCTTAATAGATTCAGGAAACTCTTCATAGCCTAAAGGCTCGGTAATATGATTTTCAAGTCTTTCAATCTCCAGATCTTTATTGGAGGTAAGAACCCTTTCAAAATAGCGATCCAGGGAGTCCTTGACGTGTGACCAGACTTCACCTTGATTTTCAATTATTTCCTGGATCATTCCAAAGAAATAAGGTTTTCCACCCTTTTGATTGAATTTTATAGCTCCTGCATATTTAGATATTTTCTCAAAGCCTGTTTTGGTAGAAAGAAATTTAATTGTTTCAACATCCGGATTAAAGGTTTGCTCCAGTCTCCTGTAGAGTTTTAAAATTAGCTGGTTATCGTAAGTGATAATGGTTTGGCGTTTTTCGGTGCTTACCAGTTCAGATCTGGGTTCCTGTTCCAGGGATTCTATCAATGTCTTGTTTGCAGAAAATTCCATTTCTCCAGAACCGGACTTTGATTTCTTCGATTTTTTAAAGCCTTCTATAAGATAATCCCGAAAATCTTCAGCGTAAACAGAATCGAAAAGATACCCCTGCTCATTGCCTATATTTAACTTGGCGATGATTCCCCTTTTTGGTACCTCATTTAAAATATTCTCATTCTCTACAGTCGAAAATGAAACCGGTAATTGATATAGCTCCGGGAGACCTTCATTATAAGTAACTTCCAGTATAACGATCCTGGTGGGTAGATCCTTTATTTTTACTTCTATGGATTCCTTAACCTTAATTTCCTGGATTATTCTGCCTGCACTTTCAAACCATCTTCGGTGTTCCAGATAAGGAGGAAGGATCTGTTCGGAAAGCTTTTGCAGGGTGCGGTTTTTAAGTAGGTTATTCCAGTTGTCTATTTTTAAAACAGGGATCTGGCTTTTTCCTTCAACTCTTTCCCGTTCTTTTTCAAGGACAAACCAATAGTAGCCATATGGCGAAAGCGTAAAAAGGTAAGGTCTTTCAGATATTACGGGAAAACTGTTATGGCTAAAAACCTCTACTGGGGTATAGCCTCTATATTCTTCAAGGTCAAGCTCTGCCGGTTGCGAGAACCTGGATAGATTTCCAAGTACAAGGATCTTTTCGTCTTCAAAAGTCCTGGTGTAAGCGATGATCTTTGAATTTGCAGGTGATAGAAATTCTATATCTCCCCGGCCAAAAGCTTTGTATTTTTTCCGCATTCCAATGATCCTTTTCATCCACCATAAAAGGGAAGAACTAATCATCTGCTGAGTCTCTACATTTATAGACTCATATTTATATTCTGGATCTATGATTAACGGTAAATATAATTTCTGAGGATTGGCCAGGGAAAAACCTGCATTTCTATCTGCTGTCCATTGCATTGGGGTTCTAACGCCATCACGATCTCCTAAATAGAAATTATCTCCCATTCCAATCTCGTCGCCATAATAGATAATAGGTGTGCCAGGAAGGGAGAAAAGAAGAACGTTCATCAATTCTATCTTGCTTCGATTATTCTCCAGTAGGGGTGCCAGTCTGTGCCTTATACCTACATTGATCTTTGCTTGCGGATCTTTCGTATAAACCTTATACATATAATCCCGTTCCTCATCGGTAACCATTTCCAGGGTAAGTTCGTCATGATTTCTAAGAAAGATACCCCATTGACAATTTTCGGGAATATCAGGGGTTTGATCTATGATATCGATAATAGGGTAGCGGTCTTCCATTTTTACCGCCATAAACATTCTTGGCATGATCGGAAAATGATAGTTCATATGGCATTCATCACCATCTCCAAAATAAGCCGCTGAATCTTCCGGCCACATATTGGCCTCTGCCAGCAGAAGTTTATTATCATAATTCTTATCTACGTGAGCTCTTAGCTTTTTCAGGAATTCATGAGTTTGCGGTAGATTCTCACAATTAGTGTCTTCCCTTTCAAAAAGATAAGGAACTGCATCCAACCTGAAACCATCCACGCCCATTTTACACCAGTAATCTAAAACATCAAATACCTCTTGCTGAACCTGTGGATTATCAAAATTGAGATCTGGCTGATGTGAAAAGAATCTATGCCAGTAATAAGATTGAGCTTCAGCATCCCAGCTCCAGTTAGAGGGTTCTGTATCTGTGAAAATGATCCTGGCATCTTTATATTTTTGGGGGTCATCACTCCAGACGTAATAGTCCCGTTCATCAGACCCGGCAGCCGCTTTTCTCGCTCTTTGGAACCATGGGTGTTGATCTGATGTGTGGTTTATAACTAATTCGGTTATCACTTTTAACCCTCTGCTATGTGCTTCTTCTATAAAGTTTTTGAAATCTTCTACATTTCCGTAGGATTCATTGATCGAATAGTAATCGGCGATATCATAACCATCATCTCTAAGTGGGGAAGGATAGAAGGGAAGAAGCCAGATTGCGGTAACTCCAAGGTCTTCAAGGTAGTCCAGTTTCTGCATTAAGCCTTCAAAATCACCAATACCATCACCATTGCTGTCAA
The DNA here is from genome assembly GCA_965364455.1 of uncultured Flavobacteriaceae bacterium. Taxonomy (GTDB): domain Bacteria; phylum Bacteroidota; class Bacteroidia; order Flavobacteriales; family Flavobacteriaceae; genus Christiangramia. The sequence goes on along the minus strand of CBDTXN010000039.1, from coordinate 11,351 downwards.
AAAAAGCTTTAATGTGTAACTCGTAAATTATTGCGTCTTTATACCAGTGATTTTCTCTTGCTTCGGAAGTTTTAGACATAAAAGGGAATTAAGTAATTAGGTATCAGGAAATAGTCTTCTCTTTAAAATTAAAAAAACTATAAGCCTATTCAGTTAAAATAATACTAAACAAAAATTTTTATCAAGGAAGCTTAAAACTATGGTTGCTATTGTGTTTTATGTCTAAGTATCTGTAATTCAGTATAATTATTTATATTTATATCCCTGCCCGAAGAATTATTCCCCACACATTTAGCTTAAAGACATATTTATTAATCTAAAACCAAAGAATAATGAAAAGACTAATGTCAATTTTGTTTTTGCTGATTCCGTTTCTAATGGTTTCTCAGCAAATTGTTAAACCTGAAAAAGCCAAACCAAAACCTGTTGTTGATGATTATCATGGGACAAAGCTTGAAGATCCATATAGATATATGGAGAACCTGAATGATCCTGAAGTTGTGAACTGGATGAAGGCGAATACAAAATATGCAGAAAATGTTTTGAATTCAATACCCGGTAAGAAGGAAATGATCAGCAAGATTGAGGAAATGGACAGTAGAACCGCTTCGAGGATTAGTAATCTAAATATTACTGATAATAATATGTATTACTACCTGAAAACCCGGCCACAAGATCAAACAGGCAAGCTGTTCTTCAGGAAAGGATATGAAGGTGAGGAAGTACTTCTGCTAGATCCTGATAAGTATAAATCTGATTCCGGAAAAACTTATACAATCTCTTCAGTAAACCCAGACAGGATGGGTAATAAGGTTGGAGTGATCCTGGCGCCTGATGGATCTGAAAACGGTGAATTGGTTGTGCTGGATCAATCGGGTAAACAAATGGGTGAAACTTTGAACCTGGTAGAAGGGATGAGCTGGACAGAAACAGAAAATTCATTTTACTATCTGAAATTGAATTCTCCGGATATTTCAGATATGGAAAGACAGCTAAATTTAAAGGTATATGAACATAAAATGGGAACAAATCAGTCTGATGATAAAGTGGTTTTTTCCAGTTCAAAAAATCCCGAATTAAATATTAAACCTGAGGAAATACCGATTCTTATTTACGATAAAGAAATGGACAGGGCCTTTGGTGTTATCGTTACTGTGGACAGGGCGATAAAACTCTATGTTAATGATAAGGATCTTTCTGGAGATTGGAAGCAGCTTACCGAACCTGAAGATAAGGTCACCTGGTTTCAAACAAATGAAAATGAGATCTATTACAGAACCTTTAAAGATGCTCCTAATTTTAAAATCGTAAAATCAACTAAAGAAAAACCTGAGTTCTCAAATGGCAAAACAGCAATTTCAGAACCAGAAATGGGGCCTTTAGATGGTTTTACTTTAACCAAAGATGCTCTTTATTACACTGTAAAATCTAACGGCGTTGAAACTAAGGTATATTCCAAAGCCTTCAATAGTGATATAGCCCAGCAACTAGACCTGCCAATGACGGCAGGAACGGCTAGTGTAAACTCAAAGGGCCCTGATTTTGGAGATGTATGGGTAAATTTAACAGGATGGACAACGCCTGGTAAAAGATTTAAATACCTCCCAGATTCTAATGAGTTTATCAATCAGCCAATGTCCTCTGAAGCTGAATATCCAGAACTGGAAAACTTAGTAGTAAAAGAAGTGATGGTAAAATCGCATGATGGAGTAATGGTACCTGTTTCTATTCTTCATAATAAGGATATAAAACTCGATGGGTCTAATCCTGTAACTATGTATAGTTACGGTTCTTACGGAATGTCCACAGGACCATTCTTCAGCCCGCTACTGTTGGTTCATACACTTTATGGTGGCGTTTTTGTTGTGCCTCATGTAAGAGGCGGAGGTGAATTAGGTGATGAATGGCACAGAGCTGGTCAAAAAACAAATAAACCAAACACCTGGAAAGATGCTATAGCCACAGCTGAATATCTGATTGATGAAGGCTATACAAAACCTGAGAAATTATCTTTCTTTGGGGGAAGTGCCGGAGGAATACTTGTTGGAAGAGCAGTTACCGAAAGACCAGATCTTTTCTCGGCAGTAGCACCAATGGTGGGTGCAATGAATACCGTACGAATGGAAGAAACTCCAAACGGACCTGTGAATGCACCCGAGTTTGGAACAGTAAAAGATCCGGTTGAATTTGAGGCTTTACTTGAAATGGATTCGTATCATCATTTGGAAGATGGTACAAAATATCCCGCGATGTTGGTAACTTCGGGAATGAATGACCCGAGAGTCATTGCCTGGGAACCTGCGAAATTTGCCGCAAGGGCTCAAATGGCAAATGCCTCAGAAGAGCCAATTCTACTGCTAACAGATTTTGATAGTGGTCACGGAATGGGCGATACGAAAGAAGAAAATTTTGAAAAATTCGCTAATATTTTTTCGTTCTTCTACTGGCAGGCAGGACATCCTGATTTTCAGCCTCCAAAAGAAATTATTGACTAATTATTCTATTTTTGAAAAATTGATGATCCGCAGAAAGTATTTTATTTTCTGCGGATTGTTTTTGTTTTGAAATCATATCAAGCTTATAGTTCTTCCTGTTACGATTCTCGATTCTAATACTTATCTTTGCAGCCGCAAAAACAAAGCATCTAAATAATTATATATGAAAGCTGGAATTGTAGGACTTCCTAACGTTGGTAAATCAACCCTTTTTAACTGTTTGAGCAATGCAAAAGCTCAAAGTGCAAACTTCCCGTTTTGTACCATAGAACCAAATATTGGGGTGGTAAATGTTCCAGATCAAAGACTTCTAAAACTAGAAGAACTGGTTAATCCAGAAAGAGTAATTCCTGCTACCGTAGAGATCGTGGATATAGCCGGTTTGGTAAAAGGAGCGAGTAAAGGTGAAGGTCTTGGAAATCAGTTTTTAGGAAACATCAGGGAAACCGATGCTATTCTTCATGTATTAAGATGTTTTGAAAATGATAATATTGTTCACGTTGACGGTTCTATAGACCCAATTAGGGATAAGGAAACCATCGATATGGAGCTTCAATTAAAGGATCTTGAAACAGCCGAAAAGAAGCTTGAAAAAGTAAAGCGAGCTGCAAAGACAGGAAATAAAGAAGCTCAGAAAGAAGAAGCAGCTTTATTAAAAGTAAAGAAGGGTCTGGAAGAAGGAAAATCTGTAAGGGCTATCGATCTTAATGAAGATGAAAGAAAGGAATTTATTGCGCCTCTACAATTTATTACAGATAAACCGGTAATGTATGTTTGTAACGTAGATGAAGGTGCAGCGGTAGAAGGTAACGAACATGTAGAAAGGGTAAAAGAAGCCGTTAAGGATGAAAATGCTGAGGTTTTAGTTCTTGCTGTAGGGACTGAAGCTGATATCACAGAATTAGATGATTTTGAAGAAAGACAAATGTTTCTTCAGGATATTGGTTTGGAAGAACCGGGTTCAGCGAAACTTATTCGTGGTGCCTATGAGCTTTTAGATCTGCAAACCTACTTTACTGCTGGAGTAAAAGAAGTAAGAGCCTGGACCATTCCGGTTGGCTCATCTGCTCCACAGGCTGCAGGGGTGATCCACACAGATTTTGAGAAAGGTTTTATTCGTGCTGAAGTAATTGGATATGACGATTATGTTAGCTTTGGAAGTGAAGCAAAGGTTAAAGAAGCCGGTAAAATGAGAGTAGAAGGAAAGGATTATATCGTAAAGGATGGTGATGTTATGCATTTCCGTTTTAATGTGTAATTTTTTCTGATATTTTAGATTCTTTCTAAATTTTCACCGGAGTTGAGGTTGTAAAAATCTGCTAACTTTCAACTTTTTAAGCAATTAACATTTTTTCTAAAATCTTTGTTAATTACTTTAGCTGTCAACTATTTCAGTTTTTTAGCTAATGCCTTATATTTAGGCCATAACTCCATTACTACCTATGAGCGAGAATACTAAATATACCGAAGATAATATTCGGTCATTAGACTGGAAAGAGCATATTCGCATGCGTCCCGGGATGTACATCGGGAAACTTGGGGATGGTTCCAGTCAGGATGACGGGATATATATCCTGCTTAAAGAAGTCATAGATAACAGTATTGATGAATTCGTAATGGGTGCAGGGAAGACTATTGAGATCTCTGTTCAGAACCAGCGCGTTATTGTTCGAGATTACGGTAGGGGTATACCACTGGGTAAAGTTGTGGATGTTGTATCCAAAATGAATACCGGTGGTAAGTATGATACTCGGGCCTTTAAAAAATCTGTAGGTTTAAATGGAGTTGGTACCAAAGCCGTAAATGCACTTTCTTCATATTTTAGAGTAGAGTCTTCGCGTGACTCCAAGAGTCATGCAGCTGAATTTGAGCAAGGAGAATTAAAGGATGAAGAACATCTTGATGAGACTTCGAGAAGAAGGGGAACCAAGATCACCTTTATTCCTGATGAGGTCATTTTCAAGAATTACAAGTTCAGAAATGAATATATCGAGAAAATGCTCAAAAACTATGTGTATCTCAACCCGGGGTTAACTATAGTTTTCAACGGCGAAAAATTCTATTCTGAAAACGGACTAAAAGATCTTCTTGGTGATAGTATCAATACAGATGATATGCTTTATCCTATAGTTCATTTGAAAGGGGAGGATATTGAAGTGGCCATCACCCACAGTAGGTCTCAATACAGTGAAGAATATCATTCGTTTGTGAATGGACAGAATACCTCCCAGGGAGGTACCCATCTTGCGGCATTCAGAGAAGCGGTGGTGAAAACTGTCCGTGAATTCTATGGAAAAAATTATGAAGCCAGCGATATTAGAAAATCTATCGTTGCCGCTATAAGTATAAAAGTGATGGAGCCGGTTTTCGAAAGTCAGACGAAAACGAAGCTTGGTTCTACCGATATGGGTGGAAAACTTCCTACGGTAAGAACCTACATCAATGATTTTGTAAAAAGGAATCTTGATAATTATCTACATAAAAATCCGGAAACTGCTGAAAATCTTCAGCGTAAAATCCTTCAGGCTGAAAGAGAGAGAAAAGATCTTTCCGGAATTAGAAAGCTGGCGAAAGACAGGGCTAAAAAAGCCAGTCTTCACAATAAAAAATTAAGGGATTGTCGTGTTCATTTAGGAGACAGCAAACATGAACGTTGCTTAGAAACCACCCTGTTTATTACCGAGGGTGACTCGGCGAGTGGTTCTATTACTAAAAGTAGGGACGTAGTTACCCAGGCCGTATTTAGTTTAAAGGGAAAACCTCTGAACAGCTACGGACTTTCAAAAAAGATCGTTTACGAAAATGAAGAATTCAATCTGCTTCAGGCTGCGTTGAATATAGAAGAATCTCTTGAAGATCTTAGGTATCATAATATTGTGATCGCTACAGATGCCGATGTGGATGGAATGCATATTCGCTTATTATTGATCACTTTTTTCCTTCAGTTCTTTCCGGAACTAATTAAAGAAAACCATCTTTATATTCTTCAGACCCCTTTGTTCAGGGTAAGAAATAAAAAGGAAACGATCTACTGTTATAGTGAGATGGAGCGTAAAGAGGCTATACAAAAGCTTAAAGGAAAAGTAGAGATCACACGATTTAAGGGTCTTGGTGAAATTTCTCCAGATGAATTTGTTCATTTTATTGGGGAAGATATACGTCTGGATCCTGTAATGCTGGACAAAGATAAGTCTATAGAAGAGATGCTTAGTTTCTATATGGGTAAAAATACTCCCGATCGTCAGGAATTTATTATTGATAACCTGAAAGTTGAACTTGACCTTGTTGAAGAACTTGGAATATGAGATTTAACAATAGAAACGAGGTCAAAATAATACCTTCTATTTATATCGTACTTGTCGCGGTATTTGTCACTAACATTTTTGTTAATATTGAGATCATGGCTTCTTCTGATAATGAACAGGAGATCACTTTCAGTCATTTTGTTCCTAATATAGTAACTTTGCTTATTGGTCTTTATGTTCATAAAATAGGACAGGTCTTTGAATTTGACAGCGATGGAGAGACTCTGAATTTCAAGAACAATGGTGTCTTTTTTTCAAAGTTTATGGAATACAGGGTCAAAAAAGCTGAATTTCCAAAAAGGAAACTTGGCAAATTTAACTTTGTCGATTTCGGGATCTATTCAGCCCTGACCATTTATATAAGTTCCAGGAGAAAGAGAGGCTACAGAAAATATACTTTCAATACAACATTTTTAACCCGAAAAAAGAAAAGGGGAATGGTTGATTCCTTAAATAAGGTTTTAGAAACCGTTCCCAAACCTACTGCCTAATGGAAGAAAACCAAGAAGGAGCTCAGGAAGAGCAGTTTGAGAATAAAGAAGAACTTATTAAGGTAACCGGTATGTACAAAGACTGGTTCCTGGATTATGCTTCGTATGTGATCCTGGAACGAGCTGTACCTGCCATTGAAGATGGTTTTAAACCGGTGCAACGTCGAATCATGCATTCCATGAAAGATCTTGATGATGGGCGTTACAATAAGGTTGCTAATATAGTTGGACATACCATGCAGTATCACCCACACGGTGATGCGAGTATTGGTGATGCCATGGTTCAAATTGGTCAGAAAGATATTCTTATCGATACCCAGGGTAACTGGGGAAACATCCTTACTGGGGACCGTGCTGCGGCACCGCGTTACATTGAGGCGAGACTTTCCAAGTTTGCACTGGAAGTACTTTTCAGTCCGAAATTGACCGAATGGCAACTTTCTTATGACGGTAGGAAACAGGAACCGGTAAACCTTCCGGTTAAGTTTCCAATGTTACTGGCCCAGGGAGCAGAAGGTATTGCTGTAGGGCTAAGTACAAGATTCCTTCCTCATAATTTCAATGAGCTTATAGATGCTTCCATTCAACATTTAAAAGGTAAGAGCTTTAAGCTTTTTCCTGATTTTCCAACAGGTGGAATTGCAGATGTTTCTAATTACAATGATGGGAAACGTGGCGGAAGAGTTAGAATTCGGGCAAAGATCAACCAGTTAGACAAAAACACCCTGGTGATCAACGAAATTCCATACGGGACAAATACTTCAAGCCTTATAGATTCTATTCTAAAGGCGAATGATAAAGGTAAGATCAAGATCAAAAAGATAGAGGACAATACGGCTGCAGAAGTTGAGATCCAGATCCATTTACCTAATAATATTTCTCCAGACAAAACCATAGATGCGCTTTACGCTTTTACTCAGTGTGAGAATTCCTTAGCGCCTTTAGGTTGTGTGATCATTGATCATAAACCAGTATTCCATGGAGTTTCAGATGTTCTAAGAAGATCTACAGATCATACTTTACACTTGCTTAAGCGTGAGCTGGAGATAAAACTGGATGAACTTGAAGAGCAGTGGCATTTTGCTTCCCTGGAAAGAATTTTTATTGAAAATCGTATTTATCGCGATATAGAGGAGGAAGAAACCTGGGAAGGAGTGATTCAGGCGATCGATAAAGGATTAAAACCGCATACTAAACATTTGAAAAGGGCGGTAACTGAAGAAGATATTGTTCGTTTAACGGAGATTCGTATTAAACGAATTTCCAAATTCGATATAGATAAAGCCCAGCAAAAAATTGACGCCTTAGAAGATGAGATCGCTCAGGTAAAACATCACCTGGATAACATTGTTGATTTTGCGGTTGATTATTTCAAAAAATTGAAAAAGGATTACGGTACTGGAAAAGAAAGGAAAACCGAATTAAGACTTTTTGAAGATATTGAAGCCACCAAGGTTGTTATTAGAAATACCAAGCTTTACGTGAACCGGGCTGAAGGTTTCGTAGGAACTTCCCTTAAAAAGGATGAATACGTAACCGAGTGTTCAGATATTGACGATGTGATCTGTTTCACCGCAGATGGAAAAATGATGGTCACAAAAGTAGATACCAAGACTTTTATTGGGAAAGACATTATTCATGTTGCCATCTTTAAGAAAAAGGATAAGCGAACCATCTATAATATGGTTTACCGTGATGGTAAAGCAGGGAATACCTATGTGAAACGATTTGCAGTGACTTCAGTTACCAGGGATCGTGAGTACGATCTTAGCCAGGGTAAAAAAGATTCGAAAGTTCTTTATTTCTCTGCGAATCCTAATGGTGAGGCTGAAGTGGTCACAATATTACTTCGCCAGGTAGGCAGTATCAGAAAAGTGAAATTCGACCTGGATTTTGCCGAAGTCCTTATCAAAGGCCGGAAGGTGAAAGGAAATATTGTTACTAAATATTCTGTGAAACGTATCGAATTAAAGGAGGAAGGTGTTTCAACGCTCAAGCCACGCAGAATCTGGTTCGATGAAACTGTAAAAAGGCTGAACGTTGATGAAAGAGGTGAACTTCTTGGTGAATTTAAAGGTGAAGACAGATTATTGATCATTACACAGGACGGGGTTGCAAAAACCATTAAGCCTGAACTTACCACCAGGTTTGATGATGAGATCATTGTTTTGGAAAAATGGTCTAAAGACAAACCTGTTTCTGCGATATACTGGGAACCTGAAAAGGAACGCTATTATGTGAAGCGATTCCTTATAGAGCATCCAGATAAAGAAGATAAATTTATTAGTGATCATGAAGAATCCTTCCTGGAATTGGTTTCTACAGATTATTATCCAATGGCAGAGATCGTTTACACGAAGCCTAAAGGAAAAGAACGTCGTGAGAATGAAGAAGTAAACCTGGCAGAGTTCATTGCGATTAAAGGAATTAAAGCTTTAGGAAATCAGCTTACTTCAGAGAAAGTAAATCAGATAAACCTACTGGATCCTATGCCTTATGAGGAACAGGATGAAGCTAAATCTGAGGGCGATACAAATTCAGATTCCGGTAAAAACGACGAGATCACTGGTGAGGATATTAAATCTGGTGACATTAAAGCGCCTGAAAAGAAAAAGAATTCAGATGAGCAACCATCTTTATTTGATGAATAATGGGATTATTTAAAGAGTTCAAGGAATTTGCTGTTAAAGGCAACATGATAGATATGGCGGTGGGTATCATCATTGGTACCGCCTTTAATAAGGTTATCGATGTGCTGGTTAAGCAAATCCTGATGCCACCGCTAAGCATGCTTACCAACGGTGTAAATTATGCCGACAGAAAAATAGTTCTTCAGGATGCTTCAGGAATAAAAGGAGAGGCCGATTTTGTTGAAGAGGTCTCTATTGGCTACGGACTTTTGATTGAAACCATGATAGATTTCCTGGTTATAGGTTTTGTAGTATTCCTGGTGGTGAAATTTATGAATCGATTCAGGAATAAAGCGCAGGATCCTAAAAATAAGGATGTAGTCACTCCAAAAGATATTGAATTGCTTTCAAATTTGAATGATCTCATGGAAGAGCAGAACAAAATGCTGAAAGAAAGACAGAATTAATTTTCGGAAATTTTTCTAACTTTTCCCTTGGCTTTTTTAGGGTCTCCTACTAAACCGTATTCAAAGGTATAGCCCTTAGGGGTTGTGGAAAGTATCTTGATATGGATAGGTTTTTCCTCCGCCATTCCATCCGGGTTCAAGTTCTTAAGAATATACTCGCAATCATTGATCCACCGGACAGAGGAGGTATCTGTATCCCCCTTAAACTTCTCTACTTCTGTACTATCGTTTCTGATAAACCTGGATGTTACAAGCTCTCCATTGATAAAGCTTTCGAATTCATATGTTCCGGTTTTGTGATCTGAGCAATTCCTTTCCGGGTTAAAACAGGCTGATAGTAAAAACAGGCTTAAAATAGCAGCAATTTTATTCATACTGCAAAATAATTCATTTCAGCTGTAATAATCAATTTTCAAAGGCATCAAAACTACCGTCTTTATAAAATATCACAATCTTCTGAATTTCCTTTCCTGGTCTTCCTGTGGGTATTGTTGAAATTTTTTCCGGAGGATTTATTTGAGGAGTTTCAGGAATATTTTCTGAAGAACGAGTAGGAGAAGATATTTCATCTACAGTTTTCACTTTATCATTTTCAGGAGTAGATCCTGAGGTAGATGGAAATTTTCCTTTTCCATTTAAAAGCCAGTATAATTCAACTTCTGGAAAATTTGTTACAATCTTCATTACAAAGTCCAGACTTGGTTTATTTCTTCCAGATAGAATATGAGAAATAGAGGAGCGGCCAACATCAATTTTATCTGCGAATGAAGCGGCAGAAAGATCATAGAAATCAAGAATCTTATTCAACCTCGAAGCAAATTTCTCTGTGTTTACCATTGTAACATAATTAAGAAGGTTTATGTATTTACAAATGTAAATAATATTTACAAAAGGACAATGACACATCTGTAAACAAGCTAACTACGCATAAATTAAAAGATTAACTAAGGATACTTAATTAACTAAAAAACAATTATTTAGATATATTATAAAATGAATTAGGATTTTCTCCAAGATATGATTATTACTGATCTCAATGAGTGTTTACAATTGTTTACTACAGGGTCGAAAAAGATTGTTTACAATTGTAAAATATACATTGTTTAGTTTTGTAAACATGAAATATGGAGTCCTTAAAAATCTATTTGCGGAAGAGTTTTATAACAGTATAAAATTTGGAAAAGTAAGCGGGAGATATGTCACAAATACAGACCTGGATATTCTTCTAAAAGAAATTTCTGGGGAATTTCAAATTGAGAGCATTGGAAGGTCTGTTCAGAAAAAAGAGATTAAAATGGTGACTTATGGAACCGGGGAAATAAAAATTCTAGCCTGGTCACAGATGCACGGAAATGAAGGAACAACTACAAAAGCTGTTTTTGATCTTCTTAATGCCATTAATTTAAACGATGGCGATGAAGTCTTGTCTGATATTCTAAAGAAGTGTACTCTTTATGTTATTCCCGTTTTAAATCCTGATGGTGCAGAAGCTTATACCCGGGTAAATGCTAATCAAGTGGATCTAAATCGTGATATGCAAGCTTTAAGCCAGCCTGAGAGCAAGATTTTAATGGAGCAGTATAATAGAATTCAACCAGATTATTGTCTTAACCTCCATGACCAGAGAACAATCTTTAGTGCGGGTTCGCGACCTGAGCCGGCTACACTGTCTTTTTTAACTCCGTCTAAAGACGCCTCACGCAGCATAGATGGTTTCAGGATAAAAAGTATGTCTATAATTGCGGGAATCGCTGAGGATCTTTCTTTAGAGCTTGGGAATAGGATAGGAAGGTATAATGATGCTTTTAATATTAATTGTGCCGGAGATACATTTCAGAATTTGTCAACTCCAACGCTTCTTTTTGAAGCAGGTCACTTTCCTGGAGATTATGAACGGGAGATCACCAGGAAGTATATTTTTAAAGCTTTGATTTCATGTCTTTATCAGATCGTGAATGGGCCG
>CBDTXN010000038.1:0-16637 GCA_965364455.1 uncultured Flavobacteriaceae bacterium | reverse complement strand
CTTAATGGGTGAAGGACCATTTACAGTGTTGGCTCCAACCGATGATGCTTTTGCTGCTTTACTGGAAGAGTTAGAATTAGGAGGATTAGAGGATATAGATTCAGATCTATTAACGGCAGTACTAACATATCATGTTATACCTGATGCAAATGTACTGTCAGGAGACTTGAGTGATGGAATTATGGTGGCTACTATGCAGGGTGAAGAGATCACAATTAATGTCGCAGAAGACGGCGCGGTGACTATTACAGACGCTAGAGGTAGAAATTCTACTGTGATTTTGGAGGCTGTAGATATACAGGCAGCAAATGGAGTAGTTCATGCTATAGATACAGTTATATTACCATCAGAATAATAGAAAAATATTTTCAATTTAATTAAGGATCAAAACCTCTATTTCGAGGCATTGTTTAATAAAAATCAAAATAAAACAAATTTTCTTTAGATTTGTTTAACTCTGACTAATAGGCAGTTATAACTTAAAGATTGTACATTTACTTATTAATAAAATCAAAAGCTAATCAATAACTTAAACTTAGAATTATGAATTTTACTTTAAAAAACGCGAAATTGAGTTTTCTTGCTCTTTTCATTTTTATCGGCTTCACAGCATGTGATGAGGAAGACGACTTTCAATTTGATGACGATGTAACTGTTACTCCAGATCCAGATCCGGATCCTATGGATGATACTCCAGTTGAGACAAACACGATCATCGACTTTGTAAATTCGAACGACGATTATTCATCACTTGCCGCGGCTATAGATGCAGCTGGTTTAACTGAAACATTAGACGGAGATACAGAATATACCGTATTTGCGCCAGACAATGATGCTTTCCAGGCATTACTTGATTCAAATGACGACTGGTCAGAATTAGGTGATATTCCAGTAGATGTTTTAACCTTGGTATTAATGAACCATGTTCAGGCCGGAAGTATCATGTCGGGAGACCTTTCAACTGGTTACATCCAAAGTTTAGCTGAGGCTGGACCAGATGGTGAGGCAGTTAGTTTGTATATTAATCTAGATGATGGCGTGGTGCTTAATGGAATGAGTACTGTAACCTCTGCAGATAATGAAGTAGACAACGGAGTAATACACGCTGTAGATGCGGTTATTGGATTACCAGATGTAACTACATTTGCTACTGCAGACCCAACTTTCTCTATTCTTGTACAAGCTCTTACTAGAGAAGATTCTTATACTTTTATAGAAACTCTTCAGGATGAAGGACCATATACGATTTTTGCTCCAACCGATGATGCCTTCGTAGCACTTCTTGATTCTAACGATGATTGGTCTTCTTTAGATGATATTGATGCTGATCTTTTATCTGATGTATTATCTTACCATGTTGTGGCCGGAGATAATGTAACTTCAGATGAACTAACTGATGGAATGACCGTAACTACTTTCTTAGGTGAGGATATTACAATTAATCTAGCAGCAGATTCTGATAATGTTTCTGTCACTGATGCTAACTCTAATACAGCTAATGTAGTTGCTGCAAATGTACAGGCTACAAATGGTGTAATTCATGCAATTGACATGGTATTGCTTCCATCTCTTGAAGACTAATATTTCAAGAATAGTTTTTTAATGAATTAAAAAGCTCCTGTTTTCAGGAGCTTTTTTTGTTTGTAATATACGAACGGCTCTAAGAAATAGAATTCCATATATAATCATCAAATGGCCTGTTAATATTATTTAGAATAGTCTTTTTGTCATTTAGGGCAGGAATGAAAGGTAATTAAGCCGGCAGGTTCCTCGTAAATAGGCTGATTAATCTTATTTGACCTAACAAGGCCGGGTAGGGTAGGTGTGATCAGAAGTATCTAGAAGAGCAAGTGAAATACTGGGATATTCTAAAAATAAAAAAGGCCTCTGCAATACAGGGCCTTTTTTTCTTAATAGCTAGCATTAACTATCGCTTTTGCTGTTTCTTCTGCTGTTCTTCAGCTTGTTCCATCATTTCCTGGAACTTCTTGGTAAACTTATTCTGCTTCTTAGGTTTCTTCTTGTTCTCCTGGATCTTAGCATGGATCTTATCTTCATCGATGATCACATATTTTATTACCAACATGATACCTATTGTAATAAGGTTTGATGTGAAGTAATAAAGCGATAAACCACTCGCGTAATTATTGAAGAAGATCAACATAATAAGCGGAGAAAGATACATAAGGAATTTCATATTAGGCATTCCCGGCTGCTGCTGTGCCTGCATGTTCTGTCCAGTAGTCATCATCATATAAATGAATATGGCGATAGATGCTAGAATCGGAAATAAACTTACGTGGTCACCATAAAAAGGAATCGTGAACGGAAGCTCTGCTACTGTATCATAACTTGAAAGATCATCTGCCCATAGGAAACTTTTCTGCCTTAATTGAAAAGCACTTGGGAAGAATTGGAATAAGGCATAGAATACTGGAATTTGCATAAGCGCCGGTAAACATCCACTCATAGGGCTGGCTCCAGCCTTGCTATAAAGCTTCATGGTTTCCTGCTGCTTCTTCATTGCATTGTCCTTGTACTTCTCATTCAACTCATTGATCTCCGGTCTCAGGATCTTCATTTTCGCCTGTGACAAATAAGACTTATAGGTAACAGGAGATAAAACGATCCTTACCACAATGGTCATTGCGATAATGGCAATCCCGTAGCTTGGAAGTACTCCGGCTAAAAAGGCGAAAAACGGAATGAAAAGGTATTTATTGATCCAGCCAAAAATTCCCCAACCTAGAGGAATGATCTCGTCAAGGTTACGGTCATAATCGTTCAGGATCTTATAATCTGAAGGACCGTAATACCAGTTCATATCGTAATTAAGCTCACCAGCTTTTAGATCTAAAGGAATTGATGAGGCAAAAGTTTTTGTGAAAACAGTATCCACTTCTTCATCATCCACCAGGTTTTCAACTTCAAATTTTGCCGTTTTAAAGGGAGTGTCTGTTAAAAGTATAGAGGAAAAGAAATGCTGTCTGTAGGCGATATAGCTAACATTCTCTTCTTCATCGTCTCCACTGGAAAGGTTATCATCATCTCCACCATCATACTCATAGATAAGATCTGTATAACGATTTTCGTAGGAAATACTTTTGGCGTGACGATATCCTTTTAATTTCCAGTCCAGAACCGGATTTTGAGTAGTGTTAAGTACACCTGTAAGACCTTGTGAGCGTATGCTGAAATCGAGCATATATTCTCCGGGTCTCATGGCATAACGGTATTCCAGGTATTCATTTTCAGAAACCTTTAGCTTCATCGATAATATCTGACTTCCGTTATTTTCGGTTAATTCAGGTTCAAAATACAGATTTTCAGTATTAAGAGTTCTGCCATCTGTAGTAGAAAAAATCATATTCATTGAGGCATTTCCTTCCTTAATGATATGAACCGGTAGAGAATCGTAGGTCTTAAAATCCTTAAGTCGGGCTTCTTCAATATAACCACCTTTATTAGAGATCTTAAGTTCTAAAAGTTCATTTGAAATGGTGGTAGTACCTCCCTGAGCTGATGTCAGTGTTTCAGAATAACCAAAAGCTCCTAATCTGCGCTGGGCATCGGCAAGGGCAGTTGAGTCATTTTGAACTGGTTTAGATTCCTGGGTGTTATCTGAAATTTGAGATTCCTGAGGGCTTTCTTCCACCTGTTCTGTAGCGGTTTCAGTTTCTGTAGCCGTTTCTTCAGGAGTGTTGTTGTAAAGCATCCATAAAAGGATACCTCCAATTAGAATAAATCCAATTATGGATTGAATATCTATTTTCTTTTCTTCCATTATTTAATTTTGCTTAATCTTCCTTGGTCAAAAAAATAACCAAATGTTACTTCTGTGCCATCTTGGCATTCTTATGCTTAACCGAATGTTCGTGGGCAGCTTTTACAAAAGAGACAAAAAGTGGATGCGGACTGGCCACAGTACTTTTATATTCCGGGTGATATTGCACTCCAACAAACCATGGGTGATCTTTTAATTCGATGATCTCCACCAGGCCAGTTTCAGGATTTATTCCTGTACTAAGCATACCGGCATTTTCAAGCTGTTCTTTATATTTATTGTTGTATTCGTAGCGATGACGGTGCCTTTCTTTAATTTCACTTGTACCGTAGACATCATGAATTATAGAACCTTCAGTAAGTCTACAATCCCAGGAACCAAGACGCATCGTACCTCCTTTATGTGTAATCTCTTTTTGTTCTTCCATAAGGTCAATAACAGGATGTTTTGTATCGGCATCCATTTCAGTTGAATTTGCATCTTTCAATTGCAGTACATTTCTGGCAAATTCAATTACTGCCATTTGCATTCCAAGGCATATACCAAGGAATGGCAGGTCGTTCTCACGTGCATATCTTACTGCATCTATCTTTCCTTCAATTCCGCGTTCCCCAAATCCCGGAGCTACCAATACTCCGTCAAGATGGCTTATTTTATTATGTATTGTACCGTCATTGATAAACTCAGAATGGATGTACTCAACATTTACATAAACTTCATTCTCTGCGCCGGCATGGATAAAAGACTCCAGAATTGATTTGTAGGAATCCTGAAGTTCAACATATTTCCCAATAAGTCCAATATGTACTTCTGCTTTCGGGTTTTTATGTCTTTTCAGAAATTGGTTCCATCTATCCAGGTTAGGAGTGGTATCGTCTGGTAAAGCCAGTTTTTTCAACACAACCGTATCCAGTCCTTCCTTCAGCATCATATTTGGAACGTCATAAATTGTAGGAGCGTCAATACTTTGAATTACCGCTTCCTGTCTAACGTTACAGAAAATAGCCAGCTTTCTGCGAATATCATCAGATAGTTCATGCTCTGTACGGCAAACAAGTATATCTGCTTTGATCCCGCTTTCCATAAGAGTTTTTACACTGTGCTGGGTTGGTTTAGTTTTTAGTTCTCCCGCTGCAGAGAGGTATGGTACAAGGGTAAGGTGAATTACCAGGGCATTGTCATCTCCCAGTTCCCACTTTAATTGTCTAACTGCTTCGATATATGGTAAAGACTCAATATCACCTACTGTACCACCAATCTCGGTGATCACGATATCATAATCATCATTCTGACCAAGGATCTGGATTCTCTCCTTGATCTCATTGGTGATATGTGGTACAACCTGCACGGTTTTTCCCAGAAATTCACCACGACGTTCTTTTTCAATTACACTTTGATAGATCCTACCAGTAGTAACATTATTCGCCTGTGATGTATTTACATTTAAAAAACGTTCGTAATGTCCAAGATCAAGATCTGTCTCGGCCCCATCTTCTGTTACATAACATTCACCATGTTCATAAGGGTTTAGCGTTCCCGGATCTACATTAATATATGGATCCAGTTTCTGAATGGTAGCTTTAAAGCCCCTTGCCTGCAACAATTTCGCTAAAGAAGCTGCAATGATCCCTTTTCCAAGAGAAGAAGATACACCTCCTGTCACGAATATATACTTGGTATCGGCCATTTTAATCTTGTTTGTTGTGTTGTTTTTTCAGGGCGCTAAATTACAAAGAAGAATACAAAAAGCCGCCAAATTAGAAGTCTAATATTAAGAGCTTTTTAACTTAGGTTTATGGCCAGGTTTAGGGCTTTGGATAGCGAATTCGGATCTGTCTTAAAAGCCCTTCAAGACTATTTATCTTTAATTCCATGACTTGCTGCATCTGGTCTCCGAGTTTGCCAGGAGGAAAGCCTTTTTGACGAAACCAGACATAATATGGTTCAGGAATATCAGAAAGGAAATAACCTTTATACTTTCCGAAATGCATTTTTGCATAGGCAAGTTCTAGTAATTTTTGAGGGTCAGGCTGCATTGAATAAAATTAGCTTTTAAAAGCACTTATTGTGGTTATGGAAGTAGTGAGAATCAATTTATTTATTATTGATATAAGCTTATCAATTATTCCGTTTTGAAAAAATTATATCTGGCTAAACTAATAACTTTCCCGGAGATTTTATTAGAAAAGGATAGTTTGAAATGTGGTTTATTTATCAGGCTGAAAAAGCTATCTTAAGGTTAATGTTTCTATTTTTCGAGTTAAATATTTGATAATCTCTGCTGTTCCTTAACAAGGTATTTTTAGATTTAAACTTTTCAAAATTATTCACAAAAAATGGCAATATTCGGTTCAATTATAAAAAGTATTATCGACCTTAAGGATAACCTAACTCCGGAAGGAGAGGCGGTTAAAGATCAGCAAGATGTGTTGAAAAACCTTCTGGAAAAAGCTAAAGATACTTCCTTTGGAAAGCATTATAATTTTGACCAGATATTAGAGTCAGAAAATATTAGAAAAACCTTCTCTGAAAAGGTTCCTTATTTCGATTATAATAAGATCGATAAGGAATGGTGGCATAAATATCATGAAGGTGAAGAGGATGTTACCTGGCCCGGGAAACCTCCATATTTTGCTCTTAGTTCCGGAACTACCGGAAAAAGCAGTAAAAGAATTCCAGTTACTGAAGATATGGTTGAAGCCATTCGAAAAGCCGGTATAAAACAGGTAAGTGCCCTGAGTAATTTTGATCTTCCGCCAGATTTCTTTGAAAAAGAGATCATGATGTTGGGAAGTTCAACAGACCTTCAAAAAGAGGGAGATCATGAGGAAGGAGAGATTAGCGGAATAAGCGCCAGCAGGATTCCTTTTTGGTTCAGAGGATATTATAAACCAGGTGAGGAAATCTCTAAAATTGATGAATGGGATGACCGTGTGCAAAGGATTGCTGAAAATGCAGAGAACTGGGATATCGGTGCCTTAAGCGGTATACCATCCTGGATGGAGCTTATGCTCAAGAAAGTTATTGAACATCATGGTCTTAACAATATTCATGAGATCTGGCCAAACCTACAGGTGTATACCTCCGGGGGAGTTGCCTTTGAGCCTTATGAGAAAAGTTTTAAAGCGCTTCTAGGAAAACCTGTACAGGTTATAGATACTTACCTGGCTTCAGAAGGCTTTCTTGCCTTGCAGGAGCGACCAGATACAAATGCAATGCGACTTATTACCGATAATGGTGTCTATTTTGAGTTCGTTCCGTTCAAACCGGAATATATCAACCAGGATGGCTCCATCACCGAAGATGCTCCGGTAATTATGTTGGAAGAGGTGGAAGAGGAAAAAGATTATGTTCTTTTAATTTCTACTGTTAGCGGAACCTGGAGATACTTGATTGGAGATACCATTAAGTTCACAGATATAGAAAAAAATGAGATTAGAATTACGGGTAGGACGAAGTTCTTCCTGAACGTGGTTGGTTCTCAGCTTTCAGTTAATAAAATGAATGATGCTGTTCAGGAACTGGAAAATGAATTCGATATTAAAATTCCTGAATTTGTGGTTGCAGCAAAAAGGGGAGAAGATGGTGAGTATTACCATTACTGGTATTTAGGAACCGAAGATAAAGCCGATAACGATAAACTGGCTGAGGCTCTTGATGAAGCATTGAAAAATGCCAATAAAAATTATAAGGTAGCCCGATCCAAAGCCTTAAAAGGAGTAAAAGTAACTACTATAGATCCTAATATGTTCCATGAATGGAATGCCAAGAATAAGAAAAAAGGAGGACAGGTAAAAATGGAAAAGGTGATGAACGAAGAGAAATTCGCTGATTGGGAAAAGTTCCTGGAAAACCAATAAACTAATTATTGGCTAACCTTCATGAAATTCATCTATTAAGGCCATGATCTCTTCAGGAGAAAGGTATAATTCCTGAATTCTGTCCTTGTAGGTATCAGATAATTTAGAGTGGTTAATGATAAAATTCTTGGTCGCTATAATCTCTTCCCCAAGTCCGTGATTCACTGCGTAGGTATCTGCAGCTTTTTCTGCTTCCTTGATATAGTTCTTTGAGGTGATGTATTTCACTCCGAACCATATTAGATCTGCGGCAGATCTATCCTGATAGTCCATTATATGACCAAGTTCATGACCAATCCAACCAATTAGAACCTCTGAAGGAACCGTGGTAACATCGAAAATTTCATCCTCAATTTTAAAGGTTTCATTTATAAAAATGAGGTAACTTCTTTTCTTTCTGCTTTTAAATAGCCCGCCAATTTTAGGCTGAGCCTGCATAAAAGATTTCTTGATGTTTTTTTTGAACCTGATTTCAATTGGAGTATCCTTTAATTCAGGATAATGCGACAGGGCGACATAGGTTTCACGCCAAATGGCATCTGGTACGATCTTATTATTGAATTCTAAACTATCTTTTTGCTGCATGGTTGATTGCTGGGCATAACAAGCCGGTATCATTATTAAAAAAAGTAGTGTGAAAAGATTATTTTTTAACAGGCTCGCCATATAATTTATATTGTGATTCAAATTACAATAAAATTGTTCTTTTTGAAGATTTTGAAGTTTTAAAAAACACTTAAATTGTGTTGAAATACTATTAATTTCAAAAAAAAAGCAGGTCCATAGACCTGCTTAAATTTTATTTAATTGAAAGCTCTAGCTTTTCAAGATCTTCTGAAGTCTTTGTTGAAGCTCAACATCACTTCTTAGAGCCATTGCAAGTTGCTGGTATCTCTCCATGCTTAGATCACTTTCAGTGATAACGGCTTGCATTTTCTTCTGATATTTTGGTTGAATTTCTTCAATCTCTGCAACTACTGCCTGGTATTTTTCATCCTCTTTAGACGTAGTTTCAATCTCTTTTTTCGGGTCCATTTTTGCCTGGTGGATCTCATTGAATCTCTGCAATTCAAATTCACCTTCCTGAACAACCTGCATCATTTCTTGTTGAACCTCCTGGTTCATCATTCTCATTTGTTGGTAAACTTCAGCAAATTGTGCCAGTTCGGCATCATTAACTTCAATTTCCTGTTGTTGCTGTGGCATCGCCGTAGATTGCGCATTTATTGAAGCAGTACCTAAGGCAAGTACAAATAACAGACTACTAAATAACTTATTCATTTACTTTTATTTTTTAATTCACTTAAGTTGGGCGAAAACTATGCCTAGGGTCATACAAAACCGAACCTTTAAGAAAATCAAGGCTAATCTTAATAAAAGATTAACAGTCGGCGAGGTGGCTTGTTAAGATGTGATAATCATCCGCCTAAGAAATCTTATTATCTGTCAGTCTAATTTTCTTGAAAGTTATGAATGGTTACAATCTGACATTTTTTTCTTCGAACTATGGAAAATTTCCCCGTAATACTTATCCAACGTTAGAAAAATCAACAGCTGATGGGTTATTTTCTTTTTAAATTTTCTTCATAAGTCGCGATCCATTCTTGAGGAGTAATCTTCGAAGACAATTCGCCAATAAGTTCAAATGGAATTTCATCCATGTTTTTTAACCTTATACAACTCTTTCCCATGTCAGGTTTTTTTCCTGTTTCCTCTTTGTATTTCGTCACGAACCAATCATGCATTTCTTTTTTTGCATAAATTCCGGAGTGATAGACAGCGATATAATTCTTTTGTGAGGCAAGATTCATAAAGGGAAGCGGGAGGGAAGTATCGCAATGATATCCGTCTGGATACATTGAATGTGGTACAACATAGCCAATCATTCCGTAACTCATGGTTTCTTCAAATCCTTCAGGAATATTCCTTTTGATCACAGAACGTAGTTTTTTCATAGTTTCTATTCTCTCTTTCGGCACTTTGCTGATATATTCCTCAGGTGATTCTGCTTCGATCTTCATTTTTGTAATTATTGGATTCAACGTAAATTTAATCATTAAACCAGAAATCCTCTGTCCTGTTCATCAAGAATCAAGGGACTGTATTTTTCGGTAAAAAGAAATAAGCATGTGTTATCAAAAATCGCTTAATCAATCTGAAGATAATCTAACCAGGTATATGGATAAACCGCCGGTAGAGGAAGGTATACTAGAGCCATATTTTCTTAATGACGGATTTACGCATAGCCAGATATATATTGTGCCAATGGATGAATCACAACATTGGTACCCATCCAGCTGGGGATTAGTGCCAACTTATTCCAATCCGGAAGAATTCTATAACAACCGAAAATATAATACTCTAAATGCAAGGGATGATAGGGTTTTCGATTCGAAGTTGTATGCTAAACCTATTCGGGAAGGTCGATGTTTAATATTTGCTGATGGCTTTTTCGAGCCGCATCATGCGGGCAGCCAAAGCCAGCCTTATTTTTGCTATTTGAAGGAAAGTGAAAACTATAAGCAAAGATCAATCTTCACTTTTGCCGGAATATATACTAAAATAAATAACAATTATTATACGTCCTTAATCACTGTGGATGCAAACCCTTTGTTCGAGAAAGTACATAATAAAGCTAAACGAATGCCGTTGGTTCTGGATCGTAAATTTGAAAAAGAATGGATTGATAGTTCGCAATCTGAAGGCGTAATCAACGATATACTGCGGGAGGGATTCACCAATAAATCTTTTCAGGTGCATCCGGTGATCAATTATCGGTTGAAAAAGAACTGGGAGATTAAAAATTCTGAAGAAGTTATAGAACCGGCAGAAGCTATTGATAAGGTTCTCACTATTTAATTCTGCTACTGAAAATCCTTTTTTCGAAAGAGAGATATCAAACCGAATAATGGTCCGGGAGCCAGAAAAAGAAATATCAAAGTTGCTGATAAATGGATATTCAGAAAATTCAGCAATTGGATGCTGAAAATAGTGATACTAAAACCAATGCAATTTACTATGGTAAGTGCGGTACCACGTGATTCTGGAGAAGAGTTTTGCGCTACCAAAGTCGAAAATAGAGGGGAATCTGCTATCACCACCAATCCCCAGAAGATCAGAAATCCTATCAATAGAATTTCAGAATCTGAGTAGAATATTAGCGGAGAAATCAGGCAGCAGATACCAGAAAGAAAAAGTGCTATTCCCGCCGTTTTTTTTATTCCTTTTATTTCAGATAGATAACCGCCCAGCACACAGGCCAGACCTCCTAAACCAATAACCAGAAATGAGATCAGAGCGATGCTAAAGTCGGCATTCGGGTGAAATTGTTTGTAATAATTTAGTATTACCGGTACGAAGGCCCAAAAAGCATATAACTCCCACATATGACCAAAATACCCGAAAGCAGCAGATCGAAATTCGGTATTCTTGAAGATCTTAAAAATAAGGCTAAGATCAGGTTTTTGAAGCCTGGATCTAAACGGACCATTTGGGACTAAAAGTAGAATTAATAAACCTCCTAAAACTGCCAGCCCAGAGGTACAATAAATAACGGAACTCCATGCCAGTTGAATATCTTCCGAGATCTCTTTCAAAAGATGCGGGAATGCGGTACCCAAAACAAGTGCCCCTACAAGATATCCCAATGACTTGCCTAGTCCCTTGTCAAAATAATCTGAAGCGATCTTCATCCCAACAGGATAAATTCCTGCCAGCGTAAAACCAGTGAGAAACCTGAAACCTATAAGGCTCAGAAAGAAATTGTTTTCAAATAGAATTCCGGCATTAAAAATCGCACCCAATAGCGAGCAAAAAAAGAATACTTTTGAAGGTGAAAACCTGTCTGAAATGGTTAGAAATGCAAAACTTAGAGTTCCCAGAATAAATCCAAACTGAACGGCAGAAGTCAAATGTCCCAGCGCTTCTGAACTAAGGCCGAATTCCAGAACAAGCTCTGGCATTACAGCATTTCCGGCAAACCACAAGGAGGTACAACAAAATTGTGCAAAAACGATAACAGGCAATATCTGCGAAGGTATTTTCAAATATTTAAACCTTAAATAAAATTTTGGTCGTTATTGGTTAATTTATGCTTTTCCTTACCGGTATGTAGGGTTGAAGCCGGCTCGAATAACATCACATGAACTTCATCCTGGGCTACAGGTTTATGTTCAACTCCACGTGGTACTATCAAAAACTCATTTTCTTCTAATTCAACTGTTTTATCTCTGAATTCAATTTTCAGCTTTCCCTTAACCACATAGAACATTTCATCCTCATTTTCGTGGGTATGCCAGATGAATTCACCTTTTAATTTAGCCAGTTTTAATTGTTGTCCGTTTAATTCTCCTACTATCCTTGGATTCCAGTGATCGGAGAACATTTCGAATTTTTCTTTGATATTTACTTTTTTCATTTTTCCGGACTTTTATGATCGTAACTAAGAACTCGTTCTAAGATCCATTCATTATTTTCAAGTATCCATACATGTGTGAACCTGGCTGAACTTGTCTTTCGCAATTCCTTTTGCGGCTCTTTGATATAAAAATCATGAACTCCTTGTTGAATAGCGCCGTATAATTCTCCATTTTCAAATAACGGAAATACCTTCAGGCTTCCACTCACCAGTTTCCTAATTGGTTTTATCTCTGGATTTCCACAAATGTTATTTCTAACTGCTTCCAGGAAATCTTCCTTATTGGTGCTCAGGCCTGCCTGGTCATGATAGAACTCAAGATCTTCACTTATAAAACTTTCAAAAGCACTGATCTCACATTTGTTGAAACCTCGATCGAACAACAAACTGTCCCGGGATTTCAATTGTTTATAAAGATCAGAATCTTGATCTACCTGCGCAAAAACATTATTCACCGTAAATATCGAAAATACTACTAGAATTACTTTTTTCATTTGAGTTGTTTAATTCATTAGCCAGAGAAAAGCCTCGGGTAAACTTTCACTCCATAAGGTTTCATTATGCTCACCACCTTCGACATACTTTACTTTGAAATTTTCAGATTTCAGGTTTTTCTTTTCAAGAAGAGTGATCATTCTATTCATGTCTGGAATCGTTTCTTCAGATTCTGCCGTACCTGCCAGGAAATAGAATTTAGTTTCGGCATTCAGATCTGCATTTTCAGCATACTCATAGATCTTTTTACTAAACCAGAATGAAGGAGAAAAGACCCCAATCTTACTGAAAGTATCAGGATATTTCAAAGCAGCGTAAAATGAAACCAGACCACCAAGTGAGGAGCCAAAAATCCCGGTGTTCTCATAACTGGTTAAGGTTCTATAATTGGCATCGATATAGGGTTTTAAACGGTTCACTATAAAATCGAGATATAGATCTGCCTTTCCCCCTCCATATTTTTCGTGCGGGAAAGGAGTTAATTCTGAAATCCTTTTATCACCACTATGGTTAATTCCAACAATTATTGCTTCCGGATTTTTAATGCTGTCCAGGCTTTCATCCACTTTCCATTCACCAACATATGAGGTTTCCCTATCAAAAAGATTTTGTCCATCATGCATGTAGATCACCGGAAATCTTTTTTCAGTAGTTTCATAATTTTCAGGTAGGTAGATCCAGACTTGTCTAATTGTATCCAACTCAGGTGCCTCGATCTCAAAATGTCTAACGTTTTGCGATGCGGTACTTTGAGCGAAACTTTTTAAAGTTAAAATGAATAGGAGACAGAAAAATTTAAATCTCATAATTGGGAATTAATGTTTTGGATAGTTCAAAATAAAGCTAAGTTTTTCTATAAAACAATTTTAAGGGTTTTCCCTAGTTTATTTGAACCTGAGATAAATAATATTCATTCATCAATATCGTTTATAATTTAGACAGGTTTTAAAACAAGAACTATGAAGATTTTTAAAAAATTTGGGTTTATCCTGAGCATTCCGTTGCTTCTGATTGCTTGCAGCGATGACGATAACGATTCAGGTAATGAAGTTGATCTCAACGCACGTTTTTTTAATGCAGATGTGCACGTAAGTACCTCGAGTTTACCTCAAAATATCCTTGATTATATAACATCTAATTATCCAGGTGTAACTATCAGGGAAGCGGAAATAGAAGATAACAATAATTTCGAGGTCTATCTTAGTAACGGCCTGGAACTTGTTTTTGACCAGGACGGTAATTTCCTGGGAATTGATGATGATAGCGATGATGATTTTGGCGATGAATATCTTACCCTTTCAGAAATTCCGGAAAATATTCTGGATTTTATAGAAGATAATTTTCCGGGAGTACAGATCGATGAAGCCGAAAGGGAAAACAACGGCAATTATGAGATAGAACTGGAAAATGACGTTGAGTTGATATTTTCTTCAAACGGAGAATTTTTGGGACAGGCAGAAGATGAAAACGAAGATGATTTCGATGATGACGAAATAGATCCGGCAGATCTACCGCAGAATATCCTTGATTATTTAAGCGCGAACTATCCTGATAATATTATAATTGAAGCTGAAATTGAGGATGACGGGGAGTATGAAGTTACCCTTGATAATGGTGTGGAACTAGAGTTCGATGCCGATGGGAATTTTATTAGTGCAGAAGATGGCAATGGAGATGACGACGACGATGACGACGATGATGATGAAGATGACAGTTAATGCTAGTTTAAATTAGAGGGAAAGGCCCCTGTAGGGGCTTTTTTTATTGACATTCGAAGCAATGTAATAAGGGAGAGTTTTCCAAATCCAAATCTTCAGAACCTTTGAGAGGTTCTGCTAGTTTCCCTTGTTCCTGAATAATAGAGTGAAAATCAGCCGCATATTTTTGCAGGGAATTTCTGCGACTCTTTATTTTAGCGCTGATCTCCTCCTGATCTAATTCGGAAATTTCTTTGGGCCAGGCACCAAAGGCCGCATCAATCTTTTCATTAGTAAGCATTTCTTTTAATTCCCGCGCCTGTCTTAGATATATTTCCCTGGGAGTGTCTATTAGAAAGTACCTGTCAAAAGGATAAACCAAACCTGGCATATGATCTATCTTTTCTTCAAAAGGCCGCACCAAAGGTTCTATATTCTCATTGGTGATAATAGAAGGTATTACTCCATTTAAGTTGAAGAATGCATTGTCCCGATCACCGGCTATGGGAATGGCAATTATATTGGCGTCCTGCTCCTGAAGAATCCAGCCCCATTGTTCCGCATGCCTGTCCCAGTCACCGATTAATAGATCGAATAGGCGCATTCTAATTAATGTTTCCTTATCTATACTAAGTTGGTTTCCTTTCTCCTGTTTTAGTTCCTGTAGATCTTTAGTCTCTATGATCTCCTTTACATTTTCCAGGTCTGTCCAATTATTTTCGCTCTCCGTTTCAAATTCTAAAAGGTATAGTCTGTTTCCGTATTTTTCGTTTAGATCTCCTAACGTCTTTTGCTTCGGAATAAAATACATGATGGGATGGGTATGTTGTAATCTGGCAATTTCAGAAAGTTTGGCTGCCAGAATAGCTCCGTGAGGATGTTGAGCCGAGATCCCGTCGACAATAATATTTTCAAGACCTATATCTTCTGCGACCTCGGGAATAAGTTTCTTTGGATCCTTATTTACACTACGTAGCGTATACATGATACCGTTCTTACTTTCTAATTTTAAGGAATGGGTTTGCTTTCCGCCGCATTCATCAAGTAGTTTCAGGCCACCTTTTAAAGTATCCAGATAAGCGATTGGAACTTTTACCGGAGTAGACCAGGCTTTCCTGTAATTCTTACCCTGCATGAATTCTTTAATAAAATTTCCTTCGTAAAGGGTGCTGGGAGCAATAAGGATGGAATCATATTTGCGTAAATCGATATTTTCAAGATCGGCATAATCTTTAATCACACAGGTCTGGAATTCTTTATCGGTACTGGAAACAGACCAATAAGTAAGTCCCACAAAAACTAAAATAAGAATTGCAATAAAGACAAGGATTTTTTTCATTTATATCTGGTTCAAATATTCCGAACCTTAAAACTAGGATATTCGTTGATTAACTGGAATAATGAAAAGTTATATTATTCAAAAAAGTACAGTTGTATATTTAGGAATTTCATCAATCCATTTGTAGCTCACTCTTTTTATTTCTTAGGTCAGGACCTTCCTGAAGAATAGATTTCAGATTTGATAGGTAAAAAGTCCACCCTGTCTTGCAACCAACATGAAAATTCATCTTCGAATGTTCATCCACAGGAATGTTTTCCTGAGTTAATCTTAAGATCATTTGGTCATGCTCTTCCACGATCTTAACCGCAACAATTCCAGCTTTTCCAAAAATGAACCTAACGAATTCACCTTCTCTGGGATTTAAGATCTCTCCATGTTCTTCAATACTTTCCGGCCAGCCAAACCACTGCCATCTGTAAGTGTCTCCTGGATGTATTTTTTCTGTTCTTTTTCTTATCTCGCCATTCCGGGTTTTAAATTCGGCAAGCTTAAGAAACCATTTTTCAAACTCAGCCTGGCACATCCATGAATCAACAATTTTGTCTTTTTCAATATCCATCGGGATGTTGACGGTAAAGGAACTCCAATCGGGTTTATTTTTATCTTCCATGAAATTTATACTCTATTAGAAAATATGATTGATGAATCTTACTTAAATTTAAGGAAAAATATGATGTCTGAAAATTATAAAGTTCCGGGAGAGACCAGGATTGGTCATGTGCATTTAAAAGTTTCCAATATTGATAAGGCTTTAAAGTTTTACAGGGATATACTTGGATTTGAGATTACGGAAAGAATAGGGGACCAGGCAGTTTTTCTATCTGCTGGGGGATACCACCATCATATTGGTTTGAATCCCTGGAATAGTGAGGGAGCTGGAAGGGCTTCAAAAAACGGGGTTGGACTTTTTCATGCCGCTATTTTTTATCCTAGCAGAAAAGACCTGGCAGAAGTTGCTAAAAGATTGATCGATAAAGATTACCCGCTTACCGGTGCTGCAGATCATGGTTTTTCGGAAGCGCTTTACCTGGATGATCCTGAT
>CBDTXN010000037.1:0-16780 GCA_965364455.1 uncultured Flavobacteriaceae bacterium | reverse complement strand
TTTTCCCCTTTTAGAAAACTATAACCGAAAATTAAAATCACTATTGCGATAATAGCTAGCAGGGCAGTTTTAACCTCTCTGGAATATTTCAAAAGCATGTATTTTAATGGATACGCACAAATTTAGAAATAAATATATAAAAGGCGTTCTATTTAAGCTTAGATTTTAACGCGTCGTTAACCGTTATTTTATGGTCATTCCTGAACGCAACTATATAACTTGTTGGATATCCCTTCTTTATCGCTTCCTGATGTAATTGCTGAATTTTAAGATAATCTGAAGTTTCTCCATAATAATACTTGAACATTCCGTTTTCCTTACTTCTGTCAATATTACTAAGACCTTTGAAGTTATACGGCTTTGGATCGATTTTTTTTGAGCCAGCTGCAATCTGAACCCTGAATGTAACATCCTTGTATATTTGAGGAGCGGGAGAGGCGATATTTTCTTTTTTATCTGAAGGGTGCTCCTTGGCTATACTTTCCAGAAGGTTAAGGTTAATTGTTTTACTATATTGAACTATAGCTTCAGTAATAGCCCTGGCCATATCGTCCTGCCCACGTCTACTATTAAGGTAAGGACCTTCCTGGTTATTGGTTAAAAACCCGGTTTCGACTAAAACACTTGGCATATAGGTTTGATGAAGGACGATCAATCCCATTTGTTTAACTCCCCTATTCTTTCTTTTAAGGTCATTTGTGAATTCCTTTTGAACCAGATCTGCCAGCAGAATACTTTGATCAAGATATTCTTCCTGCATTATAGTAAGGCCAATGGTCGATTCAGGAGAATTTGGATCAAAACCTTCATAAGTTACTTCATAATTTTCCTCCAGATAGATCACCGAGTTTTCCTTTTTTGCAACCTCGAAATTAGTATCGTTTCGGTTTAATCCTAAAACAAATGTTTCAGTTCCTGAAGCCTGGGAACTATGGGAGTTACAATGTACCGATACAAATAGATCTGCATTGGCCTCGTTGGCGATCCTACCCCTTTCGAATAATTCCACAAAAACATCAGATTTCCTGGTATAAACAACTTTAACGCCTTCGTACTTTTCTAGTTCTTTACCAATCTTAAGAATTATACTTAGGGCAATATCCTTTTCCTTGAACCCATTACCCATGTTTCCAGGGTCTTTACCGCCATGACCGGCGTCCAGCACCACTACGAATTGATCCTTTTCAGGCGGGCATTCAGTAGAAGATGCCTGAATAGAAAGACTGAATATAAAAATTGTGAATACGAAAAGTTTAAGTAAGTTCGTTCTCATAAAAAGCTAACGCTTAAGTAGGTTGAATATTTTAATTACTATTTTTCCTGCACACTCAAATATCAGCTGAAAAAATATATGTAATTTTGATTTTGCAAAAAGCAAGCCAATCCGTACAAAAATAGCACTTAAAGCATTGCAAACAAATATCCCCAATACTCTTTTTTGCTTAGTTTTCACGCTGTTCTTTTCAGTTGTTTCTCACGCACAGGAAGTTGAAACAAACTCTATTCCTGTAAGGTCTGAAAAGGATTCCATTGCCCCTACAATAGATTCAGATGAGATCGCGGCTCAACTTCAGGAACAGGATACTGTAAAAACGGATTCGGTAAGAAAACCACAGTTTTTAACAGATATTGTAGACTATACCGCGAAGGATTATATCCGGATAAGCCCACAGGAAAATAAAATGTACCTCTATAATGAAGCTAAGGTTGTATATGGTGACATGACCATGGAGGCAGGCTTGATAGTTATAGATAACAATAAGAATGAGGTATTTGCATACGGAATTGAAGATTCTCTTGGAGAATATACCCAAAAACCAATATTTACCCAGGCACAAAGAAAGGTTGAACCAGATTCCCTGAGATTCAATTTCGATACGGAAAGAGCCCTGGTTTATAACTCCAGAACCCAGGAAGCCGAGTTCAACGTAAAGGGAATGGTGACCAAGCGTGAAAATGATTCGGTTTATTTCATGAAGAATGTGAGATTCACTACTTCTGATGATGTAGATGACCCGGAATATTTCTTTTACGCCAGAAGAATAAAATTTGTCCCGGACAAAAAGATCGTTTCAGGTCTAGTGAATATGTATATTGCTGATGTCCCCACTCCTTTAGGTTTACCTTTTGGATATTTCCCATTGACAGATGAGGAAACTTCCGGCTTTATTATTCCCGCATTTGGGGATAGTCAATACGGTTATAACTTACAAAATGGAGGGTATTATTTTGCCATAAGCGATTATGTAGACTTGCTTACTTTAGGTAGCTATTTCACTAATGGCTCTTATACCCTGGAGTTTTCTTCCAATTATGCTAAAAGATATAAGTATCGTGGAAATGCAAGGGTTCGCTATGAGAAGTTATTCAACAGTGAACGGGGTTTTCCAGATTTTAGTGAAAGATCTTCATATAACATTCAGTGGAGCCACAACCAGGATCCCAAGGCGAATCCAAGTTCAAGATTTTCAGCATCGGTAAACCTTGGTAGTAGTGAATACTATTCAGAATCCATCAACCAGGCAAATACAGGGAATTTTCTTAATAACACCTTAAGCTCTTCTGTATCTTACAGTAAGACATTTCCGGGAGAACCCCAGGTTAACCTGAGTCTAGCTGCCAGGCACTCTCAAAACACAAGAACGCAGGAAATAAACCTGAGTTTACCAACCTTGCAATTAAGTATGTCCAGAATTTATCCCTTTGCACCCAAGGGTGGTGCGAAAAGAGGTATTATTCAGAACGTTAACCTGCAATACAATTTAAGAGCAGAGAATCAGATGAATACGGTAGATTCTCTTTTCTTTACTTCGGAAATGTTTAAAGATGCCAGGCTTGGAGCGCAGCATTCCATTCCTTTAACCACGAACTTTAAGTTATTCAAATTCCTGAGTGTTAGTACGGGTACTAGTTACCAGGAAACATGGGTGTCCAAAACCTTTGAAAGAAATTATGACCCGATAATTGATGATGTGGTGGTAGATACTATCAGCGGATTTGATTCCTACAGAACCTATAATTTTAACGCAAGTATTGGTACCACCGTATATGGTTTGAAAAATTTCGGAAAAGATAAAAAGATACAGGCCCTAAGGCATGTGATGAGGCCTTCGATAAGTTATAATATTAATCCCGGATTCGACAGGTACTATGATACCTATGAAAGAGGTGACCCTACAGATCCTGATCAAATAGAACTGGTTGATTATTCAAGATTTGACGGAACTCTTTACGGTGCACCGGGAAGAAACTTTTCCAGTTCTATAGGTTTGAACCTGAGTAATACTTTTGAAGCCAAAGTGCGAGATAAGGATAGTACGGCTATAGAACCAAAAAAGATCACCCTTCTAAATAACTTTAGCGTAAGCACAAGTTATAATCTTGCCGGTGATTCATTAAAACTTTCTCCAATTGCTCTTAGGGGATCTATTCCAATTGTGGAAAATAAACTGGATATCAACTTTGGAGCGAATTTGGACATTTACGCTCTCAATAATAGTAACCGCAGAATAGATAAGCTAAATATTGAAAATGGTGGAAGTCTTTTCAGGCTTACTAACGGAACCGTGAATTTTGGATATTCTTTTTCCAGCAAGGATTTTGAGGCCGGCGAAGAGGAAGAGGAAACCGATGAAATGGATAATGAAACATACAGAAACGGTGGTAGACCCGATGACCTTTTCGGAAAAGGAATGGGGCTGGATGGCGACCTCTTTGACGAAGATCCATTCGAAGGTAAGGAAACCGAAAATGAAAGCTCCTGGTACAACTACAAGATCCCATGGGACGTAAGATTAGCCTATTCCATGAATTACTCGAACAATGCCAGGCAAAGTGAAGTTTCTGCCCACTCTATAATGTTTAATGGAAATGTGGAACTTGCTCCAAAATGGCAAATCGGGGTAAGCTCAGGCTACGACCTGGTAAATAGTGGAGTGACCCCAACCCAATTAAGGTTTCAAAGGGATCTTAATAGCTGGATGATGAGTTTTAGCTGGGTACCATTTGGAGACCGAAAGTCCTGGAATTTCCTTATCAGGATCAAGGCTAATGTCTTGAGTGACATTAAATATGACAAGAGAAGGGTTCCAGACAGACAGTTATAATTAATGTAGAAACTAAAAGATCAAGTATAAAAATCTATGACCATGAAGAAAGTTATTAAAACATCTGCAGCACCTGCTCCAATAGGACCGTATAACCAGGCGATATTTGCCGGAAACACTCTATATATTTCAGGGCAGATAGCTTTAGATCCAAAAAGCGGAGACCTAATCAATGATGATCTTGAGAAAGAAACCGTTCAGGTTTTAGAAAATTTAAAGGCTATCCTAATCGAAGCAGGTCTAAATATGAATCATGTGGTGAAAACTTCCATTTTCATAAGTGACATGAACAATTTCGGACAGATCAATGATGTGTATTCACGTTATTTCCTTTCTGAAAATGCTCCGGCAAGAGAAACCGTTGAAGTGGCTAATCTTCCAAAATTCGTAAATGTAGAAATCAGCGCGATCGCCGTTAAGTTCTAATATTCCGAACCTTTTAATAATAACCTTGCGGTGGCAGGATTCGTAGCAAGTGGTACATTATGCACATCACATAAGCGCATGAGCATAAAAATATCAGGTTCATGAGGGTGTTTATCCATCGGATCCCGAAAAAATATCACCATATCTACCATTCCTTCAGCGATCCTCGCGGCAATCTGGGCATCACCTCCCAGCGGACCAGAGAGTAATTTTTCGACTTTGTAACCGGCATTTTCAGTTTTAGAACCTGTAGTCCCGGTAGCTATCAATTTTATCTGTTTTGAGTGAAGAGTTTCCCTGAATTCATTTAGGAACTGCACCATTTCAGGCTTTTTACCATCATGGGCGATAATTGCAATGGTTCTCATATTAAGTAGATAATATTTCAGATATCCTTAGAAGATCCTTATTAATATTATGTTTTCCTTTAAGAGCCTGATCCAGGCTACAGGATTCCATTTCATTATTCATCATACCTACCATAAGGTCTTTTTTATCATCAAGCAGGAGTTCCACTGCTTTAACTGACAATCTACTTGCCAGAACACGATCAAAACAGGAAGGACGCCCACCTCTCTGGATATGCCCTAATACGGTGACACGGGCATCATAATATGGAAGGTTCTTTTTGACATATTCCGCAAGTTCAAAAACATTCTTACCAATTTTATCTCCTTCAGAAACCACAACGATACTAGAAGTTTTACCTGCTCTCCTACTCCTTTCCAGTGAATCCAGTAATCTTTCAAGTCCAAGATCTTCTTCAGGGATCAGGATCTCCTCAGCCCCTGCTCCAATTCCACTATTTAATGCAATAAATCCCGCATCACGCCCCATGACTTCCACAAAGAAAAGCCTGTTATGAGAACTGGCAGTGTCACGAATTTTGTCTATGGCTTCCACCACGGTGTTTAGAGCCGTATCATAACCAATTGTGTAAGGGGTACCGTAAAGATCAGGAGCTATCGTTCCCGGAACACCTATAACAGGGATCCCATGTTCCTTACTAAATACCTGGCCACCTCTAAAAGTACCGTCTCCGCCAATTAGTATCATTGCATCAACTTCAGCTTCTTTCAGATTCTTAGCGGCTTTTGCCCTTCCTTCTTTAGTCATAAATTCTTTAGAACGAGCAGACTGAAGTATCGTACCTCCCTGGTTGACAATGTTCCTAACACTACGTGCATTCAGTTTTACCGAATCACCGTTTATCATTCCCTGAAAACCCTGGTAATATCCAACACAATCTGTATGATAATATGCGCAGGTTCTTACTACTGCTCTTATCGCAGCATTCATTCCCGGAGAGTCTCCCCCAGAGGTCATCACTCCGATACGTCTTACTTTTTTACTCATAAATAAAGAAAATTGAAACTTAAATCTACAAACTATATTTCAAGATCTAGCCATAAATACTTGTCTATTTACCAAATTTAAAGGGAAGGGAAGAAATCTGAATTAAATAAATATTAAAGTTTACTAATTACCGTCCTCATCTGGAAAGTTGATAAATTCAGGAGTCGGGAAGTTAGATGTTTTCGGCTCCTGATTCTCTTCTTCTGTAGCAGCAAGTTCTGTATTGGCGATCTTCCTTATAAGTTCTTTAAAGGTATCAAAGTCAACATTATATGAAAGCCCTACACCCTGTGTAAAACCGATCTCCTCTCCAATGAACTGAATATTATTTTCACGGTTAAAGACCTTGGCCCGCAGCGTACCATCTTCATTTAAAAGAAATTCAATTTCAAGGTCTCCTATAATTACAGATTCGGTCACACCTCCAATAGGAACACCTACCTGCCCATTAATGATCACTCTGTCTGAGATCTGAGTAGATAAGGTAAGTCCAAATCTATCCACAGTTTGTTGATCTGGCGTGCGGTCTCCCTGGACGTAATTCACTCCTACCTGGAACTTACCATCATCATCGGCAAAAATATCATTTACGATACTGGAAGCCCTTTCTGCCAGTGTACCATAAATAGCTGCTCCTCGTAGCCCGAATTCACTGTAAAATGTTCCCTGGGTGACAAGAAACAGGGCCTGAAGCTCGGTAGTAGCCCGGTCATCGATCCTGTACTGAAGTTCAGATTTCACTGTAGAACTGGCACTTGGGAAATCAATTTCAAAACCAATATCAGGTTGTTCAATGTCTCCCTGAAGGTTAATGACGACTTCCACCGGTATTTTCCTATTTACTGAAGGGTTTTCTAGCAGTACCGCCGGATTAGCATTTAATGAATAAACGGCACTTACGTCTAATTGAGCTTCTGTAGGATCACCATCCCAGTTTATACTTCCCCCTGATTCCACGGTAAAAACCTTTTGAACCAATCCCGCATATTTGAAGTTATAGACTCCTTCATAAACAATGAAATCACCCCACATATTAAATTTACCGTTGGTATTTATTTCCAGAAGTAAATTTCCAGAACCACGACCTCTCAAAGTACTTCCACTGGTCTTATCCACTACCACTTCAACTTCAGCGTCATTGGTAACATCTAGATCAAAGATCATTTCGATCCCCTTAACCTCCGGGATCTCTATTTTCTCACCGGCTAGTTTCGCGGCTTTTTCTTCAGGGCTCAGGAATCTAATAAAAGAATTATCGCCTACAGATTCGGTATCACTTAAAGGTATCTTGAAAACCGTTCCTCTTTCAGTAGCGGCGGTTACATCTATTACCAGCTCATCTGTAGGTCCATTTATCGTAGCTTATCCGTCGATAAATGCCGTACCATAATACAGCGCATCTTCATCTGCCTTGGTATCCAAAACAAGCATCCTGTTCGAATTTAGAGAAAGATCGAGAAACCATTCAGAAAAATTTCGATGGGAAATACTACCATCCAGCACACCACTGGTATTATATTTAGTATCTACAATATCGATATTATCAAATTCAAAGCGCTGTTTGGTTAGATTAACCCTGGCCCTGTCCATGAGGTTTATGTCGACATTCAAATACGGGATCCTCAAACCGGCTTTGTTGAGCGTGAGACTACCTGAAAAATCAGGATTCTTATAATTACCTGTAACAAAGGCTCTACCGGTAGCAAGTCCGCGAATATCGGTCAACACATCAGCGCCCAAAGCAGTAAAAATAGAAAGATCAAGCTTGTTTAAATTCACCTCGAGGTCTATAAGTGGTTCCTCTCCAGCCACATTAATATCTCCAATAGCAGATAACGATTCAAAGCCTTGCTTTTTTACGAGCGCATAAACCGAGTAATTTGTGAGATCTTCATTACCATCAACATCCAGACGTAGATTCCCCATAGCAGTGTCGTTAATTTCTAAGGAATCTATAGTAAGGTTGGTTTTAGGAAAATAGGCTCCTTTTTCCTGCAGCAGATCAAGATCTCCATTAATGGTGCCGGCAAGGTCAAGACTGTCGATATCGGGGGTGACTTTCCCAATATCTACATTGATAAATTTCATCCGGAAATTTTTATAAGAGGAATCTCTCTTCTGCCCACTTAGCCTAATCTCTTCATCTTCATGACTCATAACCAGGGAGTCTATCTGCATATCCCGGAAATTATTATCAAAGACTATCTTATTATTACGATTGCTATCTTCATTTATATACCAGACATTTTCCTTGAATTTGAAATCTGAGCGCTGAATCCCCACAACAGATTTGTTCTCTTCGTTTATGGTATGAAATAAGTTTAGATTAAAAGCATCATTATTCTTTTCTCCTCCTTTAAACTCTGAACGGATAAAAAGCGTATCCCTTTGAGTTACATTAATAAAGCTGAATTCAGAGAAGTTATAGAGGTCTGTCGCAACACTATCGGCTTCAAAATATGTATTGTAAATAGGGTTTGTATTATCAACTTGCAGGTTGATATCTTCTAACATATTATCCAGAATGTCGATCCTTGGAGATTTGAATGTCAAACGGAATTCAGATTCATCAGATTCCACTCTACCCCTAATGAATGTATTAGGTGCGAGCTCAATCTCCGGAAAGAAAACCTCGACGATCTGATTATATATATCAAAATCAAATTCCATGTATTGATTCGTGGTGATCGTCTCAGGCTTATAATTTGTGTAAATACTCCCTATTGAATTTTTCACGAGGGATTCCACCTCGTTGATCTTGAAAATTCCGGTTACTTCCCCATTAATAACATCTGGAGAATTCATGGTAATCGTTCTAACCGGACCTTCAAAACTGGAAGTGATATTAAGATCATCAAAATAGTAAAGATCATTCTGATTTCTGTAGGAAGTATTCAATAGCAAAATATCACCAAATGCATTGTCTACATTGGTACCCTTCATGTTCATGATAACATCTCCCTTAAAAACAGAAACACTGTCTCTACTTACAAAATTCAGGGTATTCAGATCTGCATATTCTACTGAAGCCTCGAAATCATAGACATTAATATCTTCCGATACATCAATTAGTCCATTGAACTCCATCTGGAGGTTTGGGTCATCCGAGATGAAATATCCATTAAAAAGGGGATTTCTAAGATTTCCGATCAAACGAATATCTGTATACGTATAGTTGTTATAAGTAATACTCGTAACCGCACCTTTAAGCTGAGTATTAAGGTCTTCAGCATTAAATCCTCCGCCATCAAAGTCCAGATTAAAACTGGTTTTACCCAGATCATCATTTTTAATAAGACGTCCCAGGTTGATATCTTTAAAAATGAGCTTCCCTTTATATTTTGAGGCAGAAGAACTATTGAAATTATTCAGGACAAAATCTGCATCTGCCGAACCTAACTGACTAGTTAAGTAAACATCTGCATCCAGAGAAGAATTGGTTACAAAGGTACTCCCCTTCAGGTTAACATTCCCAAAATCTCTAAGGTTTTCCGGCAATTTTCCGAGTAAAGGTCCGGGAAGAAAATTTACCATGTCGTAATAATTCGTATTGAAATCTGAAAAACTACCGTCCATACTAAAAGTATCGGGGTCCTTAGAAAAAGATCCCTTTATCTCAAAATCACCATAGATCTCGGTCCTGTCCAGGCCTTGCAAGGCAAAACCTTCTAGATTGAAATCATTCAGGGTTCCTGTAAGTTTGGTCTTAAAATTAAGAACCTGATCGGTGCCGAAGCCGTCGTAAAAAGCTTTTAGATCATTACTGGACAATACACTTTCCCTGATATCTGCCTCCACCTGAACCAGATTCTCAAAATCTGAAAAATCTGAAAGATCATATCTAAAATACAGATCTGCATCAATCAAAGAACCCGGGGTTTGCAACAGCATGTCCACAAGCTCCATTTTATTAGGATCATAATGGAACTGGGTTGATAAATTATCTATTTCTATCCCCCTGTGTTCATACCCGGTAAGCATTCCAATATCTATATCGATGTTACCTCCATCAATCTGAAGTTCGTTTGCGTAAATATTTAGACTGTCTACAATTATAACATCCTGCTTATCCAGGTTTTCATCTATAAAACTATACCGGCTATCCAAAACCTGTATGTTTTCTGCATGCAATTCAAAATTTGGAGTATTACCCGTAGGCTGTTTCCGAAGTTTTTCAATTAGCACTCCCAGATTATCAAGATCTTCGCCCTTATATCTACGCATCTGCATATTTAGACCTTCGATACGGGAATTACCAAGATTTGGAGAATTGTTAATAAGGTTTACAAAGCTAAGAAAGGAAGAACGTACCTCTTTTGCCGTTAGCAAGGTATCCTCATGATGATCCTCAACATATATTTCATTGAGTTTCACATTCCCAAAATAACTCAACGAAACCTTGCCTATAGATAAATTAACATCATTCTTTTCTTGAAGAGTATCGGTAAGCCTTTTAGCGACAGAAGTTTGTACTGCAGGAATAGAAAATACTATCAATAAAATAATGAATAACAAAACGAGGGCAACCAGCGTTTTAGTTAGTATTTTCCAGAATTTTTTGATACGTTATTATGTTTTAACTTTGCGTCTAATTTACAACTTCTATGTACAATAATTTCTGATGCCAGACCAAAAAATCAACATTCTCGCCATTGAATCATCTTGCGACGATACAGCCGCTGCTGTACTTTGCAACGGAAAAATCCTTTCTAATATTGTTGCAACCCAGGAAGTGCATCAACAATATGGAGGAGTAGTACCCGAACTCGCCTCCAGGGCGCACCAGCAGAATATCGTTCCGGTAATTCATCAGGCTCTGGCGAAGGCAAATATCGATAAAAAAGATGTTTCCGCAATCGCTTTCACCAGGGGTCCGGGATTAATGGGATCTTTATTAGTGGGAACCTCATTTGCCAAATCTCTGGCTATGGGATTAAACATTCCGCTTATCGAAGTAAACCACATGCAGGCACATATTTTAGCCCATTTTATTGAGGAGGATGGTTTTGATAAACCAGAATTTCCATTTTTAGCCATGACTATAAGTGGTGGACATACACAGATTGTAAAGGTTACAGATTACTTTGAAATGGAAGTTATTGGTGAAACCATGGATGATGCAGTAGGAGAGGCTTTTGATAAAAGCGCGAAGATCCTTGGACTTCCTTACCCAGGAGGTCCATTAATTGATAAATATGCTGGGGAAGGTGATCCGAAAGCCTTTAAATTCCCAAAGCCTAAAGTCGATGGATTAAATTTCAGTTTTAGTGGTTTTAAAACCGCAGTGCTCTATTTTGTGCAGAGAGAAACAAAAAAAGATCCTGAGTTCATAAATAAGAATCTTAAGGACATATGCGCATCTATCCAGTATACTATCATCGGCATTTTAATGGATAAACTTAAAAAAGCGGTAAAAGAGACCGGAATAAACCAGGTAGCTATTGGCGGCGGAGTATCTGCAAATAGCGGTATTCGAAAAGCCTTGATGGATGCAGAACAAAAATGGGGATGGAAATGTTACGTCCCGAAATTTGAATATACCACAGATAATGCGGCCATGATTGGAATTGCCGGATATCATAAATTCCTGAAAAAGGATTTTGCCGATTATTCGATTACCGCTCAATCCAGATATAAATTTTAAGATGCAGCTATTTTTTAATCCTGAAATTTCCGACAAAGATTCACAGATCAGCTTTGATAAGGAGGAAAGCAGGCATATCGTAAAGGTTTTAAGAAAGACCGAGGGCGATATTCTGAATATTACGAATGGAAAAGGTTTGATCTTCGAGGCAGAAATTATCGCTGCAAATATCAAGCAATGTACGGTTAAGATAATTTCGGCAGAAAAGGAACCTCCTCCACCCTATTACCTGCATATGATCGTGGCTCCAACAAAAATGAACGATAGGTACGAGTGGTTTTTGGAGAAGGCAATGGAAATAGGAATTCATGAGATCACACCAATAATTTGCGATCATAGCGAAAGGAAAGTTGTAAAACTGGAAAGGTATGAACGAGTGCTTTTAAGTGCTATGAAGCAATCATTAAACTCCCGTTTTCCAAAACTCAATGAACCTGTTAATTTTAAGGACTTTATGAGCCGGGAACTGGAAGGTTCAAAATTGATCGCACATTGTGAAAATGTATTAAAAAAGCCATACCTTCAAAAGAAAGTTCATCCCTGGAAGACTGTGAATATAATGATAGGCCCGGAAGGTGATTTCAGCAGGCAAGAAATAGAATCGGCTCTGGAAAATGGCTGGGAACAAATTAGTCTTGGGGAGAGCAGACTAAGAACCGAAACTGCTGCGATCGTTGCCTGCCATACCGTTGCTCTTAAAAATCAGGAATTATAAATGAATAGAACCAAGCATTTATTCTTTATTCTTTTTACAGGATTAATTGGATTTATCCAGGCTCAGGAAGTTGCTATTTTAAAATATAGTGGTGGTGGAGACTGGTATTCGAATCCTACGGCCTTGCCTAACCTCATTAAATTCTGTAATTCAAATATAAATACCGGTATAGATCCAAAGCCGGAAACAGTAGAGCCCGGCAGCACAGATATATTTCAATTCCCATTTGTTCATATGACCGGGCATGGAAATGTTGTTTTTAGCGGCACTGAGGTTGAAAACCTGCGCAATTACCTTCTTAGTGGTGGCTTTATCCATATAGATGATAACTACGGAATGAACGAGTATATCAGGAAGGAGATCAAAAAAATATTTCCTGACAAAGAACTGTCAGAAATCCCTGCAAATCATCCTATTTTTTCCTCAGCCTATCCTTTTCCAAATGGTTTACCTAAGATTCATGAACATGACGGCCTGCCTCCACAGGCTTTCGGTATATTTGAAAATGAAAGATTGATGCTTCTTTTCACTTTTGAAAGTGACCTGGGTGATGGATGGGAAAGCCCCGATGTACATAACGACCCGGAGGAGGTTCGCCAAAAAGCACTAAAAATGGGAGCCAACATCATTAAATACGCTTTCGAAAATTGATAGAGCAATTAACACATAAAGAAACTTCTTTTCAACAAAAAGTGTTTCCCATTATCCTTTTACTTGATAATATAACCGGAGAGGCCAACCTTGGAAGCCTTTTCCGACTGGCCGATGCTTTCGGAATTGAAAAAATAATTTTCTGTGGTACTCTTCCAAATCTTAATAGTAACAGGCTTAAGCGTACCGCCAGAAATACCTTTAAAACTGTAAATTCAGAGTTTCATAAAGATTCCACTTCCGCTTTAAAATTGTTAAAGGAACAGGATTACAAAGCCCTGGCTCTGGAGATCACCGATTCCAGCATACCTATGCAGAATCTTGATCTGGACAGACCAAAGAATATGGTCTTGATCGCTGGAAATGAAAGACATGGAATTTCTGATGAAGTCCTTAAACTTTGCGATGAATTTCATCATATTGAAATGTTCGGGAAGAACAGCAGCATGAATGTGGCACAATCTGTAGGAATTGCGTTATACGAAATCACAAAAGCTTTCAACAAGTTTGCTAAGAAATAATATATTTACGCCGTGAAAGCACATGAATTTGCAAATGGAATTCTAAGAGCTACGGGTATCATGATCGGTATCGTGCTCCTCCTCTACTTCTTATGGGAAATCCAATCGGTTATCGTCTATGTTGCGGTGGCTGGAGTGATCGCCTTAATTGGCCGCCCGGTAGTTATTTTTCTAAGGAACAAATTAAAGATCCCGAATCAACTCGCGGTAATTATCGTACTCATACTGGTACTGGCAATTTTTGTAGGAATCATTTTCGTTTTTGTTCCAATTGTTATTGAGCAAAGCAAGTACCTTGGCCAGATAGATATAGAAGCTTTTAAAAGTGATTTGAACGACCTTAATACCCAGATCAATAATTACCTTGGTATACAGGAGATAAATATCATTGAAGCCCTTAAAAGAAGTGAATTTGTCAGGAACTTTGATGTTAGCCTTATCCCTAAGTTTTTAAATAATGTATTTGGAATTTTAGGAGCTACCCTTGTTGCCCTATTTTCTATATTGTTCATTTCATTTTTCTTTTTGAAGGACAGCAAACTAATGCTGAACAGTATCCTGGTTTTTGCCAATCGTGGCGAAGAGCAGAAATTTCAACGTGTTTTCAATAAGATCAAGGTGTTACTTTCGAGATATTTTGTTGGCTTAACCCTTCAAATATCTGTATTATTTATTCTTTATACGATCCTACTTACGGTGTTTGAAATAAATAACCCAATTGCGATCGCCTTTATATGTGCCTTCCTTAATTTGGTACCCTATTTGGGTCCTGTAATGGCAGGTATTTTGATGGCGTTATTCGTTATTTCTAGTTTCCTTGGAGCCGATTTTAGCAGTGTGATATTACCAAGATTACTTTATGTGATGCTGGGTTACGGAATTTGTCAGCTTATCGATAATTTTATATCTCAACCAATGATCTTTGGGGCCAGTGTAAAATCCCATCCTTTGGAGATATTTCTTATTATCCTTATTGCCGGGCTAATGTTCGGGATCACCGGAATGGTGGTAGCAGTTCCTTTTT
The DNA here is from genome assembly GCA_965364455.1 of uncultured Flavobacteriaceae bacterium. Classification (GTDB taxonomy): domain Bacteria; phylum Bacteroidota; class Bacteroidia; order Flavobacteriales; family Flavobacteriaceae; genus Christiangramia. Next base: position 2,337 of record CBDTXN010000037.1, on the reverse strand, counting down.
ATACCGCGCTTAAAGTGATCGCTAAAGAATCCTTAAGCGAATATAAGATCGTTAAAAGGCTAACCAGAGACCTTTAGAAATCATGCTTAACAAGGCACTCCTTGAACCGGAAGTTTCCAGATTTATCAAAGCGAATCTGAAAAAAGATCTGCCGGCTTTAATACTTAAAGGAAGTCCTTTTCAAGATGTCTCTATCCAGGAACTGGCCATCCAGATCAAAGGTTTGAAGATTGCTGAAAAGAAGTTTCCGGAGTTGTACAAACATCCTGATATTCTCTATCCACCAAAGTTGAACCTGGAGCAAACTTCCTCTGAAACTACCGCGAAATATAAGGCTTCACTCATTAATGGAAAGTCAGGAATAGATATTACTGGCGGACTAGGAATAGACTCCTATTACTTATCTAAAAATTTCAATGAATTCACCTATTCCGAATTGAATCCAGACCTGGCCGAGATCGCTATGCATAATTTCCAGGTTCTTAATGCTAAAAATATAAAGGTGAATGCAGGTGACGGATTAGAGATTTTGGAAAAGTCTGAAGAGAAACTTGACTGGGTTTATGCAGATCCTGCCAGAAGGAATGATTGGGGCGGCAAAGTCTTTAAATTTGAAGATTGTGAGCCTAATATCCCTGAAAATCTTAAAATGATCTTCCGGCACTCCGGGAATCTTATGGTAAAAAGTTCACCTATTCTGGATATAACAGCCGGAATTCAGGAACTGAGGTTTGTAAAAGAAGTTCATATCATAGCCGTTAAGAATGAAGTAAAAGAGCTATTATGGATTTTGAATAAAGATCTCTCGGGAACGCCATTGATCTATACAGTGAATTTCGAAAAAGACGGGATTCAGGAGATGTCGGGGAAGTTCGAGAAAAGTAAAACGGAGGTTGAATATAGTTTACCACAGGCCTATTTATACGAGCCAAATGCAGCAATAATGAAAAGTGGTTTATTCGAATTAACGGCGATCAAAACCAAATCAAATAAACTACATCAGCATTCTCATTTATTTACTTCTGAAGATCTAATTAAGTTTCCAGGAAGAAAATTCCAAATATCAGAAATAAAAGAGTTTAAACCTTCAGAATTAAAGCGTTACTTTAAGAATAAGAAAGCGAATATCACCACCCGTAATTTCCCTGAAACTGTTGAGAATATCCGGAAAAAATTCAAGATTAAAGATGGTGGCAATGACTATATATTCTTTACTACTAATATGAATGATGAAAAGATCGTCATCTTCTGTAAGAAAGCCTAACAGCCATTAAAACTCTGTGATCCTATCTACTTCAAAGGAACGCATCGCCTCTCCTTCTTTTAATTTATAGGTAATTTGCCTCATTTTACCCGTAGGCTTGTCATTTTCATAAATAGGGAATCTTTGAGCAAGATAAGTTTCCACCAGGGCGAATTCATCGTGTCCCTGGTATCCTTTAGTGAGTTCAGGATTATCTTTGATTGATGGGAAAGAGATCAAACTCATAGACTTTTTATTGTTAGTAGTAAAGCCATATACATGACCATATTCTTCCTCATTCTGTGTCTGGGTATAAACCACTAATTCTGGAGAGCCATCAGAATTTAGATCTTCCACCTCTGCATTTTCAACCGTTCCTTTAATATCTATGGTAAAGATTTGGTTTGGTTGCTCTAAACCAAAAGCATTTACGGTTAAAGTGTTGTTTCCGTCCTTTTCAATCGATCTAATATTGAAACCAATATTTTGAAGCATAAGCACTTTGCTATAAAGCGTTTTATCTATTTGATTAGTATCTAGCTTGCCTTCTATTTTAGAATAACTACCGGCAACATTCCCCCCTCCTGAACAATAAAAGGCAAGTACATCTTTAAATTCAGGATTTTCGGGCACAATCTTTAAAACGTCATCTTCAAATGTATAGAGTATCGTTTTTCCATCTATTATTGAGCTATAGGTGTTATCATCTACTTTTTGAGCCCTGGCATCAAAAGTGCAGGTAGGTTTCTTCTGATCTGCTCGTGATCTTACCTTAATATATATTTCATCTTCTCCCGCATTGGTAACGGCAACAGAAACCCAGTCGTAACCCTCTTCACGCTGGCTGTATCCATCATCTACATAATTTCCCAGGAACGAGTTTTCTTCGTTCGTAACATTATTTTCTTCCTGCTTATTGATTTCAGTTTGTTCTTTGGGCTCTTCAGTTTGACCGGTTTCCTGGTTGTTCTTACATCCAAAACTGGTAAAAGCGAGGATGGCTAATATTGTAAAAGCTAACTTCATTATTTTCTATTTCAAGAATTTGGTGAGTTATGGCCGAAATTGAACAAGACACTAATTTGACCTCAATC
>CBDTXN010000036.1:0-16887 GCA_965364455.1 uncultured Flavobacteriaceae bacterium | reverse complement strand
CTGTATTGTGGGAGAGTATGTCGCCGCCTTCTTCTTGAAAACCCTTTATCTCAACAGATAAAGGGTTTTTTTATGCCCGAAAGTCAACAGTATTTCCTTCATCTTCTTGAAATGATACCTGAACCTTAGAAATTTCCTTCAGTCATTCAATTATATAGATCCTGTGTTTCTTCTTTTAAACCGTATGAAAGGCCCAGTAGATACTGATATTTAGATATTTATGTTTAGAATAGGATAGAAATTAAAATATTCATTTATATTTAACAGGTCTAACCGTAATATATTATAAATGAGATCTTATTTTAACTGGGGTATGTCCTTAATTGTAGCTATTTTCTTTTTGGCTTGTAGTTCAGATAGTGTCGATGATAATGACAATAAGCCTAGTGGTGATTCGTATATGAAAGCTAAGTTTGGAGATCTTGATTGGGAAGCTAATGATATTCAGGCACAGCTTACCGTTGTTCCAGATGAAGGTGGACAAAGATTTGATATTACCGCAGTAGGAATGAAAAGAAAGCTGGTTTTTGCTACTGCTGATATGGATAATTCTAGTGGAGCCCTAACCAGGAAAGATTATGAGGGTGATTTTGCTCTAATGTTCTTTTACTTTGGTTTCAGTAATGATTTCTGGTACGGCAATTATGCTGATATACCCGATTTTGATTCAGAGCCAGATATTAAGATCACCATTACCGAATCTTCAGATACAGGTATTTCTGGAACATTCTCTGGTACTTTTTACCGAATAACCGGGGAGACGGAATATGAGGGAACAGAATTTCCTGAAATTCTAAGAATAACTGATGGAGTTTTTAATAATATACCTTTCCAAAAAGTGACAGTTCCTGAAGGAACCTTAGCAATTCAGAAAGATAAGCCTGATTTCACTATAAAACCTTGAATAATTGATTACACAGCTATCGCGTTGAAATTATGAATTCCTTTTATAATTTAAATCAGTTATTTATCAGGGTTCAGAAGGGCATATAGATCAATACTAATATATTGCCCTTTTTTTATTTCTGAATCGACCATCTTGCCTTCATGCTTAAAACCTAATTTCAGTAAAGCACTTGAGGAATTTTTATTTTCGGCTTCTACAAAGGCTTCCAGGCGATGAATTTCAAGTTGTTTAAAAAGATAGGTGATTATTGAATCAGCCGATTCCTGTATAAAGCCTTTTTTCCAATATTTGGGTAATAACCAAAATCCAAGTTCGGCTTTGCGGTGTTCTTTCTGATAATCATTAAAACCTATAGTTCCGCAAAACTCCTTTGTACCCTTTAACCGAATTGCCCACCATAATCCCGATTTAGATTTTTCCAGATTTGAATACCAGTTCATTTGTTCATCTATAGCTTCTAAACTTGAATAATTAACTCCATAATACTGGATAACTTCAGGCATAGATAAACCCTTATAAATATTTTGCCTGTCTGAAGTTTCAATTTTATTCAGAAGCAATCTTTCCGTGATTATGTTTGGAAAAGTATCAGCTTTCAATTTCAATTTAGATTAGGTATATAGGGATGACAATAAAATCGACCCTGGGTTCAATGTTTTCAAGGATATAAAGAAATTGAAAAAGTTTCAATAATCATAAATATAAATAGAAAGGCCTTCCGGAAACTCCCGGAAGGCCTTTCCTCAACCTAACCAAAAATCATCAATCAATGAATTCTTCTCCATATTTAATAGGTTGCAAATTCTCTAATTCCTGTGGTTTAAACATTCTGGATTTAATAACAAACCTTAAACCGAGGGGAATCTCCAGAGAGAAGCTTGAACCACGACCTTTAGTAATATCTACCAAAAGATGGGTATGTTTCCAGTATTCAAACTGGTCTTTACTCATAAAGAATTCGCAACCGTTAACAGTTCCCAGCCAAACGTCATTTTCATTAAGCAATAGATCTCCTTTTTCAAGACACATAGGTGAAGAGCCGTCACAACAACCACCACTTTGGTGAAACATTAGATCACCGTGTCGTTCTCTAAGCTGGTCTATTATTTCAGATGCTTCTTTCGTTATTTCAACTCTTTGGGTCATAGATATTGATTAAAAGAATCCCATAGCCTTCTTATCATAAGAGATAAGCATGTTCTTGGTTTGACGGTAATGGCTCAACATCATTTTATGATTTTCACGACCAATACCAGACTTCTTATATCCACCAAAAGGTGCATGCGCAGGGTAATTATGATAATTATTCACCCAAACACGTCCTGCTTTTATTCCCCTGGAAATTTGATAAGCCTGATGCATATCTCTCGTCCAAACACCTGCTCCAAGACCATAAAGGGTGTCATTTGAAATCTCGATTGCCTCGGCCTCATCTTTAAAAGTAGTCACGCAAACAACAGGTCCAAAGATCTCTTCCTGGAAAACTCTCATTTTATTGTTTCCTTTCAGGATGGTTGGTTTAATATAATACCCTCCATCAAGACCTTCGTTGAAGGCAGCTTCACCGCCCGTAAGAACTTCGCATCCTTCTTCCTTACCAATGTTGATATAATTAAGTATTTTCTCGTATTGATCATTAGATGCCTGGGCCCCCATCATAGTATCAGGATCAAGGGGGTGACCTAGTTTGATCGCTTTAGTTCGTTCAATAACTCGTTCAATGAATTTGTCATAAATACTTTCCTGAATAAGTAATCTTGAAGGACAGGTACAAACTTCTCCCTGATTAAGAGCAAACATTACTGCTCCTTCAATACACTTATCGAAGAAATCATCATCGGCTTCCATGATACTCTCAAAGAAAACGTTTGGTGATTTACCTCCAAGCTCCAGCGTTACCGGAGTAATATTTTTTGAAGCATACTGCATGATCAACTGCCCGGTAGTGGTTTCACCCGTAAAGGCTACCTTATCTATTCTTGGGCTGGATGCCAGAGGTTTTCCTGCTTCTGCACCAAATCCGTTTACAATATTAAGAACACCGGCAGGAAGTACATCTTCTATTAGCTCCATCAGGATCATGATTCCCACAGGAGTCTGTTCAGCAGGTTTTAGGACTACACAGTTTCCGGCAGCAAGCGCGGGTGCTAGTTTCCAGGTGGCCATAAGAATTGGGAAATTCCATGGAATGATCTGCCCTACAACTCCAAGAGGTTCGGTTACATTAACGCAAACAGTGTTAGAATCCAGTTCGGCTACAGATCCTTCCTCAGCCCTGATAACCCCGGCAAAATATCTGAAATGATCCACAGCAAGCGGTAGATCTGCTGCAAGGGTTTCTCTGACAGCTTTACCATTATCCCATGTTTCAGCTCTGGCAAGATCTTCAAGGTTATTCTCCATGATATCGGCGATCTTGAGTAGTAAATTACTTCTAAAGGTAGCGGAAGAATTATTCCATTCCGGTGCTGCTTTCCAGGCTGCATCAATAGCCTTATTTATATCATCTTCAGTAGATCGGGCAACTTTGGTAAAACTATTACCGTCAACAGGAGAAATATTATCAAAATATTCTCCTTTTACGGGAGCAGTCCATTTACCTCCAATAAAATTGTCGTATTTATCCTTGAATTTTGGTTTTTGCAGCTCCTTTTTTTCTGTGGTTTGTACATTGCTCATAATTAACAAGTTTTAATTTTTATAATAAGTGAATAGCTCCGGTGGTTTTAGCCGGAAGCCTCTCAAAGTTAGTTTCTACAATTTTAAAATACCTGACCTATTCTATCATTACTATGAACAATCCTTTAATTTATTGATGTATCGTCAAATTTATACAGGTTAAATTGTATATTTAGTAATAATCATTTGGTAAAAATTATAAAATCCTAATTGTTCGGAAATGGATCTTTCAAAAGACTTTTATGAAGGCCGAAAACTTGAAAATCTTGTAGAGAATCAAACTTCTTATACGCTTAATAACGCTGCGCTACATATTTTTGAAACTCATGAACAGGCCGAAAGGGTCTTACTGGAATTTGATAAACCTGTTCTGGCCAGCATGCTGAAGGGTAAAAAGATCATGCACTTAAGAGAACAGCAATCTTTTAATTTTCTGCCCGGTGAATCATTGATCTTACCTTCCAATGAATTGATGTGTATAGATTTTCCCGAAGCTGAACTAAATAATCCAACCCAGTGTCTGGCAATGACAATTTCGGAAGAAAAGATCTACAATGTTCTGGAGCATATGAACGAGTTGATGCCAAAAGTAGATGAGGGAGAATGGAGCATCATGGATTATAATTTTCATTTTACCAATGATGTTGGTATTTACCAGATCTTGCAAAGGCTTTTATTTTTGTTTACTGAAGATCATCCTTCTAAAGATCGTTTTGTAGATAATATGCTGGAGGAGCTTATTATTAGAATACTTCAAACCAATTCCCGTAAGATCTATACAGAGAAAAGCTTTAAGCTAAGTTCAGAAAACAGGCTGGCCTATATTGTTGAATTTATCCGGAAGAACCTTCATAATCCATTATCAGTCAAAAGCCTGAGTAGAAAAGCCTGTATGAGCGAATCTAATTTCTACAGGGTTTTTAAAAATGAATTGGGTATTTCACCAACAGATTTTATTAATAACGAGCGTATTAAACTGGCGGTAAGTTTACTTCAGAATCCCAATAAAACCATTAAAGAAATTTACCAGGAATGCGGATTTGAAAGCAGGTCTTATTTTAACCGGGTTTTTAAAAGAAGAAAAAAAGTAGCTCCGGGTGATTATCAATCCCAACTTAACGTTAGGGTATAAAAAAAGCACATCCTGGATGTGCTTTGAACAAATTATTTTCAATTTCTTATCTGGTAAGAAGGTACCTTCCATTCGTTTTTACAGTAAAATCTATACCATTCTGATTGATCATGGTTTCCTGATCTATGATAAGTTCCATTCGGTTTTCAGAAATTTCGCTTATCCACATTTCGCTTTCCTGTGGTCCCGGTACGCCCTGACCCTGTACTTGACCCATAGCTCCGGTAGTGATAAGATAGTCTCCCTCTTTTTCCCAGCTCCCGGTAGATGATACATTACTCATGTGGACAGTCTGGGTAAATCCTTCTGTGGTTAAGGCTACGTCATAGCTGCCTTCAAAATTAAAAGTGTTGTTCTGGTTAAAGGTAAGGGTAGCATCTATATTTTCTGCCACGCCACTGTAGTTGATGGTCATATCTATACCTTCAAAATTACCGCTCGACGTACCGCTATAATCGAATGCTTCAATATTCCAGGTTCCAGTGACCATTGAGGTATCTGTACTTGGAGAATCATCTTCTGTACAGGAGAGGAATGAAATAAATAATAAAGTAACCAGTGAAAATTTGATCGTTTTCATCTTTTAAAAAATTAATTGATTAGTAAAAAATAAAAGATGTGGTAGGGAGCGACTGGAAGTCTCAATCTTTATATAGGGAAAAAATAGTAAAAAATGACTCCCTGCAGACTAATTCTTGATAAAATCGGCAAAATCATTAAAAAACTCCTCTAATTGCAACATATTGGTAGCTAGGAATTTCTTTACCTGAGGCCAGTCCTTTTGGTTATGAATACTAACATTATCCAACTGTACGTAAATTCTTGAAATTATTTTCCCTTCCGGTAATTCATAGTGTTCATCCAAAATTGCTTCTGGAAGATATTCCGATTTCAGTATCCTTTGTAAGGATTGAAATTTTTCAAAATAATAGGCTCTAATCATTTCATCATCATCTATGATGTCTATGGAAACCTGCGCATTTTTTCTTTCGAAGGTGAACTTTAATTGAATCTCCTTCATTTTGGTATTATAGAGCAGCCATTTATGCGGAAATTCCTTTCCGAAACTCGTCCAGAATTCCTGCCTGATTTTCTTTGATTCTTCTCTACTAAACATTTAAATAAAATATGCGAGTAAAATCCCTAATATGATCACTCCCAATTTCGATGCATTAAAGGAGTGATTCTTGGAAGATTCGAATAATATAGTTGTGGAAACATGCAGAAATATACCAATTACGATGGCATTGATATAAGGTGCATATTCAGAAAGCACTTGTACATTATTTTTTAGCCAGCTTCCTAAAGGGGTCATCATGGCAAATAACCCAAGAAACAAAAAAACCTTAGCCTTACTTAGTTTACTCTGAATGAGGAATACTGAAAGTATGGCGGCCACGGGGATCTTATGTACTACTACACCATGTAACAAGTGATTGTCCTTGTCTAATGGAAAACCTTCAAATAAGGAATGAAGGCTAAGACTTATGAGGAGGAGCAAGGGGAAGCTATTGGAATTTTCATTGAAATGTAAATGTCCATGTTCAACTCCTTTCGAAAGAAATTCAAGTATAATTTGAAGTAACAATCCCAGCATTATAAAAACCCCGATTCCAGAATCTGGCTCGCGGTAAACTTCTGGTAGAAGTTCAAGAACTGTTACAGCCAGTAAATAAGCACCACTAAAAGCCAGTAAAAGCTTAAAACCTGAAGAGCTTCCTGGTTTCAGGAAAAGTGAAATTATATACCCAATGATAACGGCAAGAACAGGTAGTAAATAAATATATATTTCTGAGTGCAAATTGATTATGGTTGGTTGTTGCGGGAGTGTCTGCAGCAAATGCTGAACAATCCTGTAATAATTATACTTTCGGACAAAATTAACTTATTTTTGTCGTTCTATAAAGAAGGAATATGGCTAATAATTTTAGAATGATCGCCAAGACCTTATACGGTTTTGAATCGATTCTGGCGAAAGAATTACTTGATTTGGGTGCAATGGATATCAAGGAGGGTAACCGTATGGTTAGTTTTGTTGGTGATCTTGGCTTTATGTATAAAGCTAACCTATGTCTTAGAACAGCCATAAAGATCCTTAAACCCTATGAGAGCTTTAGAGCAAACAACGAGCAGGAGTTATACGATAATATTAAAAAATTACCCTGGGAGAAATTCCTGGCAGATGATGGAAGTCTTGCTATAGACTCTGCGGTGCATTCAGAAATTTTCACCCATTCGCAATATGTTGCTCTTAAAGCAAAGGATGCGATCGTAGATAGGTTTAGAGAGAAATTCGGAAAAAGACCTGATGTAGATCTTGATTTTCCAGATCTGCGAATTAATATCCATATAGAAAAGAACTTTTGTAATGTATCTTTTGATAGTTCAGGAGATTCCTTGCATAAACGAGGTTATCGTAGTGCTACCAATATTGCTCCAATCAATGAGGTGCTGGCGGCAGGGATTTTGCTAATGTCTGGCTGGGACGGTCAATGCGATTTTCTTGACCCTATGTGCGGTAGTGGAACCATTCCTATTGAAGCAGCCATGATCGCCTGTAATATTCCGCCAAACCTAAACAGGAAAGAGTTTGCTTTTGAAAAATGGAGTGACTGGGATGAAGATCTTTACGAGAAGATTGAAGAATCATCCTTGAAAAAAGTCAGGGATTTTCATTTCAAAATAAAAGGTTACGATAAGGCACCTTCAGCAGTTATGAAGGCTAAAGAAAATGTAAAGAATGCTAACCTTTCAGACTTTATAGAGATCCAGCAGAAAAGTTTCTTTGAAAGTGAAAAGGAGAATGATGGTTATCTGCATATGCTTTTCAATCCACCTTATGGTGAACGACTGGAGATAGATATCGAAGACTTTTATGGGAAAATAGGGGATACCCTGAAGCAAAATTACCCCGGAACGCATGCCTGGTTCATTGCTACAAACTTTGATGCAATTAAAAGTATTGGTTTAAGAGCTTCCAGAAAGATCAAATTGTATAATGGACCTCTGGAAGGAAGGCTACTTAAATATGTACTTTACGAAGGTTCTAAGAAGAAAAGCAAACAAGAGGGAAATTAGTCCCTCGCCTTTTTATAGAATGGAATAAGGTAGGAAACAGAGTATCCAAATCCTGCTCCAAATTCACCACTGTCATAGGTTCTTCCAAATCCCGGAATGGCGAGATTATCAAAATTGGTTGGGCTATTTTGACCAATCCTTCTTTTAAGCTGAACATTGGCAGATAAGAAAAGGTTATTAAGAACTTCTACCTTGATTCCTATGATTACCTCTGCCCAACTGGCAGTTAATCCTGTGGTTTCTGTATTATCTTCCCTGAAATCCGGACCATAATAATCTGAAGAGGTGTAGATCCTGTAATTATCCAGGGTTTGGGAAAAAGTTGCGAAACCATACCTTAATCCTACAAAAATGGCATTCTGCATCTCCAGCCAGTTTTCATAAGCGTTATAATCCCCACCAACTTTTATATAACTTCCGTTGGTAAAGGTTTCAATATTGTCACCTTCAAATGTTATCTCTTCGGTTCCTAATTCGGCAGCGATATAGTAATTCTTATAAACCCGGTAATCACCAACCAGTTCAATTCCGCTATAAGTGTCATCAAGGATCGTCCTGAGGGGTTTGCTTAGATCTACCCCAACTCTTATTCCATATTTCTCCTTGTACTGAATCGAATCCTGAACTGTTTCGGTTTGCTGAGCCTGAGCTGAAAATCCGAGTATGAGAATGAAAATTATACTAGAAAAATATCGAAACATGAGCTTGGTTTTGATCATCAATATTTGTCTCTTCTACCTGTATATTCTGAATCCAACTTCCGTCTTCTCCTTCAACTAAATTTACCTTTAAGCCTACATAGTTGATCTTGTAGGCGCAGGCTCTATTGATATATTCCTCATTTGTACCGTAGGTGAAATCCAGCACATCTGTATTTTTTATTCCCTCTTCCTCTGCATCATCGGTATTGTTCACGGTGAATTCAAAAGAAGTGTCATCCCTATCTGTTCTTAACGGTATGGCAAGACTATCCCCGGTAAAACGGTCGAAAGTTATAACCTGATCCCGGTCGCTTGCATTTCTTATGGTCACATACTCTTCATTTCCCACTTCATTGATCCCAAGATTCTGTGGTGACTTTGGTTCGTCGGTTTCTTCGATATCATAGAATCTAATAATGAGTAAGGGAGTAGTTTCTGTGGTTGCCGGGCAAATATCATCACGCTGACATCCTAAGCTTGCAAGGAGGGAAAAAAATAAAAGAAGTGAATAAGCTTTAATTTTCATTAACCTAAACTATCGTTTTTCTAAACATACAACATTTTCCACGTGGTGGGTTTGCGGGAACATGTCTACCGCACGAACTTTTGTAACTTTATAATGCTCATCCAACAAGGCCAGATCCCGGGCCTGAGTAGCAGAATTACAACTTACATATACTATGCGCTGCGGCAATATACCAATTATTTGTGCTACCACATCTTTATGCATTCCGTCCCTTGGAGGATCGGTAATAATTACATCTGGATGACCATGTTCATTTATAAAGCTTTCTGTAAATACTTTACGCATATCTCCAACATAGAACTCGGTATTGTTAATATTGTTGCGTTCAGCATTTTCTTTAGCATCCTTTATCGCTTCCGGAACCGCTTCAACACCTATAACCTTTTTTGCATTTTTCGCCACGAACTGTGCGATAGTTCCTGTTCCTGTATAAAGATCATAAACCAGTTCATCTCCTTTTAGATCGGCGTATTCCCTGGCAATTTTATAAAGGTTGTAAGCCTGGTCTGAATTTGTTTGATAAAAAGACTTGGCGTTGATCTTGAATTTAAGCCCCTCCATTTCTTCAAAAATATGATCACGCCCTTCATAACAGATTACTTCCTGATCATAAATGGTATCATTTGCCTTGTTATTTACTACATATTGCAACGAGGTGATATCAGGAAATTTTTCATGTAAAGCATCTAGAAGTAACTCTCTCTGCTCTTTATTATCTTCATAGAACTGGACCATAACCATGATCTCTCCGGTAGAGGTTGTCCTGATCATTAAAGTACGCAAAAGACCTTCCTGTTTTCTTGTATTGAAAAAAGCAAGACCATTTTCGGTTGCGAATTCTTTTACAAAATTCCTGATGGCGTTGCTGGGATTCGCCTGTAAATGACATTTTTTAATATCCAGGATCTTATCCCACATTCCCGGAATATGAAATCCTAAGGCGTTTCTGTTTTCAATATCCTCACCACTCTGAATTTCTTCCTGAGTAAGCCAACGGCTATTACTAAAAGAGAACTCCATTTTATTTCTGTAAAAATAGATGTCTTCACTACCTAAAATAGGAGTGATCTCAGGAAGCTCAATTTTACCTAATCGTTGCAGGTTATTCACAACTTCATTCTGCTTATACTCCAGCTGAAATTTATAATCCATATTCTGCCATTTACAACCTCCACAGGTTCCAAAATGCTGGCATACAGGCTCAGTTCTTTTATCTGATAGTTTATGGAATTCTACCGCAGTTCCCTGGTAGTATGATTTTCTTTTTCTGGTAGTTTGTACATCTGCTACATCTCCCGGAACAGCATTGTCTATAAAAATGACTCTTCCATCTGGCGATTTTGCAATTGCCTTCCCTTTGGCTCCGGCATCAGTAACTTCAATTTCAGTAAAAAGTTTGTTTTTATTTCTTCTTGCCATAGCGCAAAAATAGGATAATTAACAAGATTTAAAGAGCAGGCAGTTGAAATTTTCAGCAAACATTTAGTAATTTGCAGCAATTCAATTTTCGAGGATGATTTCTCTCCCTTTTCGTCGAATTTCAACCGAATAAAGAAGGAATAGCATTACACTAATTCAAAAACGAAAAATCAACATGCCATTACCTAAAATTAATTCTTCAGAAGAAGCAATTGCACTTGAAGACCAACATGGAGCACATAACTACCATCCATTACCTGCTGTACTAAGCAGGGGAGAAGGTGTTCATGTTTGGGATGTGGAAGGTAAAAAGTATTATGACTTTCTATCTGCTTACTCAGCAGTAAACCAGGGACATTGTCATCCAAAGATAGTTGGAGCTATGCATGAGCAAGCTTCAAAATTAGCTCTTACTTCAAGAGCATTCCATAACGATATACTTGGATCTTACGAGAAATATGCCACTGAATATTTTGGTTTTGACAAGTTGCTACCTATGAATACAGGGGCAGAGGCTGTAGAAACTGCGATTAAGATCGCTCGTAAATGGGCTTATGAAAGAAAAGGTGTTAAGGAAACTGAAGCTGAAATCGTAGTTTGTACTAATAATTTTCATGGCCGAACCACTACGGTGATCTCATTTTCGAACGATGAAGGTGCCAGAAAGAATTTTGGCCCGTATACACCGGGATTTACCAAGATTCCATATAACGATCCAGATGCTTTGGAAGCAGCTCTTGAAGCCAATCCTAATGTTGCCGGATTCTTAGTAGAGCCTATCCAGGGAGAAGCAGGTGTATTTACTCCTGCCGACGATTACATGAGTAAGGCAAAAGAGATCTGTAATAAGCATAATGTACTGTTCATGGCCGATGAGATCCAAACCGGGATCGCAAGGACTGGCGGACTTCTTGCTGTTTGTGGACACTGTACCTGTGAAGGACATTGTGAAAGACAGGAAGAAACTTACAGCAAACCAGATATCCTTATTCTGGGGAAAGCTCTTTCCGGAGGGAACTATCCGGTTTCAGCTGTTTTGGCAGATGATGAAGTAATGGGAGTAATTCAGCCAGGTCAGCACGGATCTACTTTTGGTGGAAATCCGGTTGCAGCGGCTGTAGCTGTTGCAGCTTTAGATGTGGTTAAAGATGAACATCTTATTCAGAACGCCAGGAAACTTGGTAAACTTTTTAGGAGATTGCTTGACGACTATATTAAAGATTCTAATATCGTGAACCTGGTTAGAGGGCGTGGATTATTGAATGCGATCGTGATCAATGATTCTGAAGAGAGCTCTACCGCATGGGATATTTGTATGGCTCTTAAAGAAAATGGTCTGCTTGCAAAACCAACCCATGGTAATATTATTCGATTTGCACCACCACTGGTAATGAACGAAGAGCAACTTAGAGATTGTGTCGATATTATAACCACGACGCTTAAGCAGTTCGAAAGATAGATTGGTAATTTTTATAAAATAAAAAATCCCGCTAAGTGCGGGATTTTTTGTTTTGAAAAGAAAGCTTATCCGCCGTACTCACGAAGGATCTCTTCCTGCATTTCCTGTACTCCTTCTATACCACCATAAAAAATGATCATTATGATCGTACTAATTATGCTAAGTCCACTAAGCACCAATCCTATGATCGCCAGGATACGTCCTGTTTTTACATTTTGGTAGCCAGTGTATAATTCTGGATCGGCGTTATAAATTTCCATGGCGCGTTTGGCCATTACTAGAGCGATGATCCCAAATATCACTCCGGCTACTCCATAGCAGCAACACCCAAGGATAGATAATATTCCGAATACTAAAATTAATGTTGAATTAGGTAATTCTCTTCTTTCCATAATTTTGGTTGGTTAGGTTAAAATATGAATCATTTTATAAATATAAGACCCGGCAATGATAAGGGCAGTGAAAATTATCAGGCCAATTTTAATGCTGTAGTCATATTTAAATTTATAAAAAAGATTGAATAGGAGGAATAGAAAAAGAATTCCAATCCCATATATGGCCGGATACATAAAAAAAGCTTTGGTAAATTCTCCCTGAAATAATAAGAGTGCGGCCCTTTGGGCTCCGCATCCCGTACACTCCACACCAAGAAGGGTTTTGTTAACACAGGGCAGCATATATTCTTCAATAGCACTCAATTCTTAATACCTATTTTTTTAGTCAGTTCTTTGTTATCGGTTGTATTTACCTTTACAATATAAACAGCATTGCTCAAATTTCCTGTTGGGAAATTAAATTCTTTAGCTTTTGTTTTGAAATTTTCGGTAAAGATCATTTTTCCATTTAGATCATATAACCGGATACTACTGATCTCTGAATCATAGAGCATTTTCACTTCCAGTTGATGTTCTGGATTATTTTGAAAGATCTCTATAGAATTTAAAAGTATGTTTTCAGGTTTCAATAATGCATCAGGTGTTTCTTTATCGTGATCTTCTCCAGTTGCAGTAGGATTTTTTTCAATAAAGCTTAAATAAAATCTATCTTGATATTCACCAAAAGGTAGGTCTATCTTTAAATATCCTGTTTTAATATTGAAATACAGATCATCCTGGGCATCATAAATAAATACCCGGAAAGGGTCGAAGTTAACCAGATCTCCAATAGTGAATTTCAACTCAGAATCTTTATCAAGTATAACTTTCAGCGGAATTAATTCCTCTTCAACCTTAGGTCTGACATTAACCACGTATGCTTCATTAAAAATACTCCAGCTAATGTCGTTAGGATTGCTATTCATCTTTCTAGCATCCATGGCATGATCTTCACCTATAGTTGTTCCAGGTTTCAGGACTAACACCAGTTTCTGGATATAGGTTGAATCGATCTCGATATTCAAGTTTATCAAAGGGCTTGGTTCTTCCCCAGATTTGAAAATTGAAATAGCCGGATCCTCCTTTTGGTAAAGGCGATGAGAGTTTTTGAAACTTAAGTTGCCATCCTTTTTCCCAATAACCATAAATCCCTGGCCTATGGGACTTATTTTCCTTTCATAGTGTTTACCAGTGTTTCCCGTTTCACTTTCATCAAAATATTTTTTAAATACTGGTGGCACATATATGCCAGTTCCGGGAGAATAAGTGCCATAGCCGCCTTCATAATCTGATAAGTAATGAGAATTACCATTTTCCCTGGAATCCCAGAAATATGCAATTCCGGTGGTGGATGTATTTTCAATAAGGAATTTATCGAGGTCGATAGCTGAGGGATACGGATTTCCAATTAATAATACCTGCTCTTTTTTAATAGGTAATTCTATGATGCCGTCACCCGGGATTCCTCTAAAATCGTAGATCTGTGCATTGCCTTTATTGATTGGTTGCTCCTCGATCTGGTTCAAATTAGTGCCATTAACTCCCTTCATGCTAAAACCTTCTCCCGGAAGAAGGTCGAAATTATCCCCGGCAAATAACCAATTTGAATAGTTACTTCCTGCAAAAGTATAGATCCAACGGTTTGAGATGCTAAGTGGGTTGGTTTGGCCATCCAGTGCCGAAATTAATCTGGAATTTCTACTGTGAGTATTGGTAATGGGTTCGAAGATATAGTCATTTAGCTTACCCATGTTAACCTTAACTGGCATAGACCAGTAATTATAATCAAAAGCATTTGAGGTTCCTTCCTGAAACACCGAAAGCTGCCCGGAGCCCTTATTAATTGAGGAATTCTTCTCTCCCTGTAATAATTGAGAGCCTTTGCGTAAGTAGACATTTGCTTTAGTTTCTTCCTTTTTATTTTCAACCAGATAGACTTCGTTTTGCACATAGACAAGCCTGTCTTTTACATACATATAACTATCAGAATTTGCCGATGGCGCAATATATAACTGTGCATAAATTCCTGTTACGCAAAAAATCATCGAAAATATGAGTGGAAGCTTCATTAAAGCCATAAATTTGCATAAATGTAATCAATAAATCATTTAAAATCACCGCCCTTTAAATTTTAACTTACTGAAAATGAACAATTCACAAGTAATTAATACGGCTCTGATTGTAGTTGGAGGTGTATTGCTCCTTTATAGTATTTCTGTAGATGATGTTAGTCCATATTTTAAGATTATTGGCCTTATTGTAATTATGCTGGGACTATACCGGGCCACAAATTACTGGGTAGCCACCAAGGATGATCACGAAGACGAAAATGAAAACAAGGGGCAATAATGGATTTCAAAAAAGGTGATAGGGTAGAGTTACTGGATGATGATCTAAGCGGAACAGTAATAAAGACCGATGGAGGGGAGATTACAATTGAGACTGAAGATGGTTTTATCATGAGTTTTCCGGAAGATCAACTGGTAAAGGTCAAGGACGATATTAATGAAATTGATGTCCAGGAGTTTGATTTCGAAGAAGTTTTAAAGGAGAAAACTCCTTCCAGAAAGAAACATGTTCCCAGGAGTAAACCTAAGGATAAGGGAGCCCCACCTATGGAAGTGGACCTGCATATAAATCAATTGGTGAAATCTTCCCGTGGGTTATCTAATCATGAAATTTTGAACCTTCAGCTGGATACTGCGAGACATAAGTTGGAGTTCGCCATCAGGAAAAGAATTCAAAAGGTAGTATTTATTCATGGGGTAGGTGAAGGAGTTCTAAAAATGGAACTGGAATATCTCCTTGGTCGTTATTCCAATGTTAAATTCTATGACGCTGACTATCAGAAATACGGTTTAGGAGCTACCGAAGTATATATTCTGCAGAATCCCTAGTTATTTTCTTCAACAGGTTCTTCCGGTTCCTCATCTCCACAATCAGGATCCTGGTCTGGACAAAGTGGGAAGTCTATCCCAGATTGACCGTACGTACCCAGGTCATATCTCTGGAAACGAATGATTTCAGCATTTTCAGGATTTCCCATGCTTAGATCATTGATTCTAACCACATACCTGTATCGCCTGGTAAGATCATGATCAATGTATTCATCATGGATCAATTCATCCATTTGTTCATCATTTAAATAATTTGGAAAGCCTTCTGCCGTTTGAAAATTCTCAGGATTGGTACGACCGGTCTCCTCACTAACTTCAAGCCTTGTAAGTATCTCATCCCCATCGTCGTCGTCGTCAAGATAATTTGGCACACCATCTAGATCTGTATCAAGGAATCCGTCGTCATTTACATTATCATCTGGCCCGGCATCAGTTTCATTGCTAGTGAGGACATTATCTCCATCGTCATCAACATCGAGGTAATCTGGAATACTATCGTTATCTGTATCCTGTTCATCAAGGTAGTTTTCTTCCAAATTGGAAAGACCATCACGATCTATATCACTATCTCCACTAAGATCGTCGAATTCAGTGAAAATGATCACTTCTCCACCTGTACTTACCCATTCTTCAATAACTGTGGGAGAGCTGGGGGGAATAACACTGCAAAAATATTCGTTGCTACCCGTAGGTAATTCTGAATCGTAGATACGGTACAATGCACGATTGTTTCCGGCTAAGTCAAATCTAATAGTGTCACCATCTTCAGGTGGAACTAAATTTCCTCTATCGTCCAGGTCTAATTCATTACTGTCAAATTCAATGGAAAAACTTTCGAAAACGTCCTGGTCATTAATTGCATAAAAAACGCTTTTGCTGGTGCCATTACAGAATCTTAGGTCACTGTCTTCAAAATCAAAACTTGTTACCGTGATTTCTCCATCGTCACAAGCGACCATAAGCGATAAGAGCGTAATGGCCAGAAATAAACGTTTCATATATCTGCTTTTTCAACAAAAATAACGGAATCAAACTTATATGGAAGAGAAGTAGGAAATTATTTTATTTCGGTTAATTTTGCGACCTATGAAAAATGTGTATTTTGATTCAGCAGCTACTACCCAGATAAGGGAGGAAGTGGTCGATAAAATGACCAGCGTTTTAAAAGAAAGTTATGGAAACCCTTCATCTACTCATAGTTATGGGAGGTCCTCAAAATCTCTTATAGAGCAGGCCAGAAAAACAGTGGCAAAGATCCTTAATGTAAAAGCTTCAGAAATCGTTTTTACTTCAGGTGGGACTGAAGCCGATAATCTTGCCTTAAATTCTGCGGTTCGTGACCTTGGTGTAAAAAGGATCATCACTTCCAAAATAGAGCACCATGCGGTTCTTTACACTGTAGATCAGCTTCAGGAATGTTTTGACGTGGAGGTGGAATATGTTGATATAGACGAAAAAGAAAATGTAGATCTTCAGGACCTTGAAAACAGGCTTAAAAACTCTGATGAGAAAACCCTGGTTAGTCTGATGCATGTGAATAATGAGATTGGCGTGATACAGGATGTTTCGGCTATTGGTGAAATCTGCCGTGAAAACAAGGTGATTTTCCATGTTGATGCAGCTCAAAGCGCTGGCAAGGTGCCGATAGATCTTGAATCCATGAAAATTGACCTGATGAGTTTTTCGGCTCACAAAATTTATGGTCCTAAGGGAAT